>NZ_KV833419.1:0-29336 GCF_001837655.1 Haemophilus sp. HMSC071C11
CAGTTCAAGTCTGGCTTCGGGCACCATTTAAACACCAATCAAAAGATTTGAAAATTTATTTTAAAATCATCTAATTGGGTCGTTAGCTCAGTCGGTAGAGCAGCGGACTTTTAATCCGTTGGTCGAAGGTTCGAATCCTTCACGACCCACCACTTTAAAAATAAAGTAAGCACCGAAAGGTGTTTTTTTATTATCTAAATCTCTGAAACTCATATAAAAAATCCCCGACTCAAAGAATCAGGGACTTTTACAATCAAACGTCTTTAATTAACGCTCATTCCAACGTTTAATAGACTCACGAATCACTTCTTTCGCTTCTTCTACATCGCCCCAATGGGTCACTTTCGTTGAGCCAGGTTTCTTAAGCGCTTTATAGTTATTGAAATGGAACTCAATTTGTTTAATTAAGTTTGCCGGTAAATCTGCTAATGAATTGTAGGCATTTCCTGTATCACGATCATCTGCAGGAACACAAACGATTTTATCATCCACTTCGCCATCATCAACAAATTTCATGACACCAATTACTTTAGCCTCAAGGAATACACCTGTTGCTAATGGTTGGCGAGTGATTAATAACACATCTAACTCATCGCCATCTTCATCTAAAGTTTGTGGAATGAAACCATAGTTAGTTGGTTTTGCAAAAATTGCTGGCTCAACACGATCTAACTGGAATGCCGCAACTTTACGGTTCCATTCGATTTTATGGCAGCTACCTTCTGGAATTTCATTTACTACATTGATAATGCCAGCATCTACATCGCCTGGCGTTAAAATTTGATTAAAATCAGCCATTTTGTTTCCTTCATTTTATCAAGTTAAAAAACGTGACAAGTATAGCAGTTTTTCTGCTGACTCGCAGTCTCATTTGTAGAGAAAATCAGCAAATAGATTATTTCATAACTATTCATAATTTTGACCGCACTTTATCCTAAATAAAACTCACGCAAACGTTTACTTCTCATTTTTATGATGTAAAATAGCGCACCTTATTACTTCCAATTTTTTACTTAACTTCAAGGAACACTATGCCAACTTTAGAAAAAACATTTGAACTCAAACAACGTGGTTCAACTGTTCGTCAAGAAATTATCGCGGGTTTAACCACGTTCTTAGCAATGGTTTATTCTGTCATCGTGGTACCCAATATGCTGGGTGCTGCAGGTTTTCCTGCGGAATCTGTCTTTATTGCCACCTGTTTAGTTGCAGGATTAGGCTCTATCTTAATCGGCTTATGGGCAAATGCACCAATGGCAATTGGTTGTGCAATTTCTCTTACTGCTTTTACAGCATTTAGCTTAGTGATTGGTCAAAAGGTCGCCATTCCCGTTGCGCTAGGCGCAGTATTCTTAATGGGGGTTGTGTTTACCTTAATTTCTACCACAGGTATCCGTGCATGGATCTTGCGTAATTTACCATCCAATATCGCTCACGGAGCAGGCATTGGTATCGGACTCTTTTTACTTTTAATTGCCGCAAACGGTGTTGGTTTAGTCGTCAGCAACCAAGCTGGCTTACCAGTAAAATTAGGCGATTTCACTTCATTCCCAGTCATGATGTCCTTGATTGGCTTAGCGTTAATTATTGGTCTTGAAAAAATGAAAATTAAAGGCGGCATTTTATGGGTAATTATCGCTATTACTATCGTAGGTTTAATTTTTGATCCAAATGTAAAATTTGGCGGAGAGATTTTCAAAATGCCAACCTTTGGTGAAAATTCTCTCTTCTTACAATTAGACTTTATGGGCGCACTACAACCCGCAATCTTGCCTGTGGTATTTGCTTTGGTGATGACTGCCGTATTTGATGCAACGGGCACTATTCGCGCAGTTGCAGGTCAAGCAGACTTGCTTGATAAAGATGGTCAAATTATCAATGGCGGTAAAGCCTTAACTTCAGACTCAATCAGTAGCTTATTCTCAGGCTTATTCGGTACAGCACCAGCTGCCGTTTATATTGAGTCAGCAGCAGGGACAGCAGCAGGCGGTAAAACAGGTATTACTGCTATCGTTGTTGGTGTGTTATTCCTATTAATGCTTTTCTTCCAACCATTAGCTTTCTTAGTGCCAGGCTACGCAACTGCTCCAGCATTAATGTATGTTGGTTTATTAATGTTAAGCAATGTAAGCAAATTAGATTTCGATGATTTCGTTGGTGCGATGAGCGGATTAATCTGCGCAGTGTTTATCGTACTTACCGCTAACATCGTAACAGGTATTATGTTAGGTTTTGCGGCATTAGTAATTGGAAGAATCGTGAGTGGCGATATTAAACGCTTAAATGTAGGTACTGTGATTATTGCAATCGTACTTGTTGCATTCTATGCAGGCGGTTGGGCGATTTAGTAACAGAAATAAGAAAAGGGAAAATCCTTCCCCTTAATTTTAATCACAAAAGTGCGGTGAAATTTTACCGCACTTTTTTTATACGCAGTACTACTCTTTCTTCAATAAGAAAATACCGTGATGAAGTTCACAGTTTTTAAAATTCAAGTGAAAAAATAAACGTGAAATTCACCGCACTTTTCTTTATAATTGCGTGAATTTTCCTTACATCGAAACACGATTATGTCAAATCCCTCTTGTATCATTATCGCCATCACAGGTGCATCTGCATCAGGCAAAAGTTCTATCGCTTCCACCGTTCACAAAGAACTCTGCAATGAATTAGGTTGCCAAGAAATTGGTATCATTACTGAAGACAGTTACTATAAAGATCAAAGTCATTTAGAAATGACCGAGCGCGTAAAAACGAATTACGATCATCCAAGCTCTATGGATCGCGATTTACTTATCCAACATTTAAAAAATCTAAAAAATGGCAGTGCCGTAGATGTGCCTGTTTATAGCTATGTAGAACATACTCGCACCAACGAAACAACGCATTTCACACCAAAACGAATCGTAATTTTAGAAGGGATTTTATTGCTCACAGACGAAAGAGTACGCCAATTAGCCGATATTTCTGTATTCGTAGATACTCCACTTGATATTTGCTTCATCCGCCGTTTACAACGCGATATGGAAGAACGTGGTCGCTCTCTACAATCTGTTATTGATCAATATCGTGCAACCGTGCGTCCAATGTTCTTACAATTTATTGAGCCATCTAAACAATATGCGGATATTGTTATTCCTCGAGGCGGAAAAAACCGCATTGCAATCAATATGTTAAAAGCTCAAATTCTTCATTTATTGAATCAAAAATAGGAAATCTTATGCGTCTTTGCGATACTGATATTGAACGCTATCTCGATGATGGCATTATTTCATTAACACCACGTCCAAATAATGACAAAATCAACGGTGCGACGATTGATGTTCGCTTGGGTAATTCTTTCCGTGTATTTCGTGAACATTCTGCGCCTTTTATTGATTTAAGCGGCCCGAAAGAAGAAGTATCTGCACAGCTTGAATCGGTAATGAGCGATGAAATTATTATCCCAGAGGGGGAAGCATTTTTCTTGCATCCTGGTACTTTAGCGTTAGCAACCACACTTGAATCCGTGAAATTACCCGCCAATATTATCGGTTGGTTAGATGGTCGCTCTTCTTTAGCCCGTTTAGGCTTAATGGTACACGTAACCGCACACCGCATTGACCCAGGTTGGGAAGGAAAAATCGTGCTGGAATTTTATAATTCAGGGAAATTACCATTAGCATTACGCCCAAATATGGTCATTGGTGCATTAAGTTTTGAAGTATTAAGTGGCGAAGCAAAACGACCATACAGTAGCCGCAAAGATGCAAAATATAAAAATCAACAAAGTGCGGTAGCCAGTCGAATTGACGAAGACAAGGAATAATCAATGAAAAAGTTCGTGCTTGTCGTAGGGATCGTCGCTTTGGCGATCTTTTCTTTTTTATATATTCAACTTTATCGAGTGCAAAGTGTCATTAGTGAACAACTGGCACAACAAAACATTGCCGTTCAATCCGTCAATTTATCATTATTTTCTCCCGCACTTTCCCTTGAAAATATAAAAACTACGCAATTTTCAGCTCAAAAAATTGAAGCTAAATTTAATTTTTTGCCTCTTTTGTATGGTAATACCGCACTTCATTCACTGAATATTCAACAGCTCAAATTAACTCAAAATACACAAAATCCTGCCAATGTATCGATAGAGGTTTCGCCTTTTTCGTTAAAACAGCTTTTATCAAAAAAAGTAATATTGAATGGCGAAAACCATATTCGCATTGAATTTAATAAACCTATTTATGGAAAAACAAAAACTTTCCATTTTTCTTTCCATAAAGCAAATTTAGACTTCTCAACATCAGAATCAGCCCTACTTCAATTTGTAGATGCAAACCTAAATAATCAGCCTATCGGTTATATTGAAACCCACACAGCCCACCAACAAATAGTGACTTATATAAAACCACAACGCGATAACGATTGTTTAGCTGTATTGAAATATCAACAAGTTGGCAACCAAAGTGCGGTCAATTTTTCAGGCAAAACTTTCCCCGTTAAACGCTTATTCGCACTATTAAATTTGCCAGAAGTGTTAAGTGGACACGCTGATTTTGATCTTGATTTCAGCTTTTCATCTTCCTCGCTTATTCAAGGCAAATTAAATTTTTTAGCGCAAAATGGCGAAATTCTTGGCGTGAATCTATTGGATATGGTAGCGCAATATTTCCCGATTAATTACAACAATGATTTGTTAAAAAACAAAGAGTTAAACACTCGCTTTGAACAATTTTACTTACAATTATTTCTCCAACAAAATCAACTTATTGCTGAAAAAATTGAATTAAAAACACCCGTACTTTTGGGGCAAGGAGAAGGCATTATTGATTTAAATCGAATGGAATGCAATGTGGATATTAATTTAAATTCTACGGATCAACGCTATCAAAATTTAACCCTGCCAATCAATTTTTTTGGTAACTGCAATTCTCCACAATACAAAATTAATTTTACGAAGAAATTCCGCCATCAATTAATTGATGCGATTAAAGAAAAGTTACGTTAATGTCGTTATATTTAAAAGCTGAAAAAATTCAATCATGGCGCGTGTTTATTATGGCTTGCGCAGGATTTATTTTTAATACTACAGAATTTGTACCCGTTGCAATGTTAAGCGATATTGCACAAAGTTTTAATATGCAAACCGCCGATACTGGTTTAATGATGACAGTTTATGCTTGGACGGTGCTAATTATGTCTTTGCCTGCGATGCTTGCCACCGGCAATATGGAACGTAAAAGCCTGCTAATCAAACTTTTCATTATATTTATTGTTGGGCATATTTTATCGGTCATTGCTTGGAATTTTTGGATATTACTTCTCGCTCGAATGTGTATTGCATTAGCACATTCAGTGTTTTGGTCCATTACCGCTTCACTTGTAATACGCATCGCACCTAAACACAAGAAAACTCAAGCATTAGGAATGCTCGCTATTGGCACCGCACTTGCCACCATCTTAGGCTTACCTATTGGACGCATTGTCGGACAGCTCGTCGGTTGGCGGGTCACTTTTGGAATCATTGCCGCACTGGCATTATTCATTATGTTTTTAATTATTCGACTATTGCCAAATTTACCCAGTAAAAATGCTGGCTCTATTGCAAGTTTACCCTTGCTTGCGAAACGCCCATTATTACTTTGGCTTTATGTGACAACGGCGATCGTCATTTCAGCACACTTTACTGCTTATACTTATATCGAACCCTTTATGATTGATATTGGGCATTTAGATCCAAATTTTGCCACTGTGGTTTTATTAGTTTTTGGATTCTCTGGTATTGCCGCAAGTCTATTATTTAACAGATTCTACCGATTTGCTCCCACAAAATTTATTATTGTTTCGATGAGCTTATTGATGTTCTCACTATTGCTACTACTCTTCTCTACCGAAACAATGATAGCAATGTTCTGTCTTGTGTTTATTTGGGGGATTGGCATTTCTTGTATCGGACTATCCCTACAAATGCGCGTACTAAAACTTGCACCAGATGCAACCGATATTGCTACGGCTATTTACTCGGGAATTTTCAATGCAGGAATTGGTGCAGGCGCATTATTTGGAAATCTTGCGACAACCTATTTAGGATTAAACGAAATCGGTTATACGGGCTCAGCATTAGGTTTAATCGGTTTCATCATTTTTATTACAACGCACTTAAAATATCGCCATACCTTTCTTCTGCAAAACAAATAAAAAAATAACCGCACTTTAGTTCTCCAAAAAGAGTTTTAAAAGTGCGGTTAAATCTTGCTAAGTTTTATTTATCTCGAATTTAACGTTTCGCTTTCTTAATAAACTTCATCAAACGTTTACGTTTACGCAGTTGGTTCGGGGTAAGTTTATTTTTACGCCCCGCAAATGGGTTCGCCCCTTCTTGGAAAAGAAGACGAATCGGTGAGCCAATAATTTTTAAGCTCTTACGATAATAATTAGATAAATAACGTTTATAAGAATCTGGTAGTTTATCCATTTGGTTACCGTGAACTACTATAATCGGCGGATTATAACCACCTGGGTGAGCATATTTTAATTTAATGCGACGACCGCCAATCATCGGCGGTTGGTGCTCATCCGTTGCCATTTGCAAAATACGAGTTAAAAGCGAAGTCGTCATTTTTTGAGTGGCACAAGCATAGGCTTCTTTAATCGAATCAAAAAGATTACCTACACCACTTCCGTGCAAGGCTGAAATAAAATGCACCCGAGCAAAATCAATAAAATCTAAACGACGATCAAGCTCAGATTTCACACGATCTTTCACATCTTGATCTAAACCATCCCATTTATTCACGACGATCACCAAAGAACGCCCTGCATTTAAAATAAAGCCGAGCAAAGATAAATCCTGATCAGAAATATTCTCTCTCGCGTCAATAGTCAGCAATACAACATTAGCATCTTGAATCGCTTGCAAGGTTTTAATCACAGAGAATTTTTCCACTGCCAAATGCACTTTACCACGCTTACGCACACCAGCCGTATCAATCAAGGTATATTGCTGTCCATCACGCTCCATTGGAATATAAATACTGTCACGTGTCGTACCTGGCATATCAAAAACCACTACACGATCTTCGCCTAAAATACGATTGGTTAAAGTAGATTTACCCACATTTGGACGACCTACAATGGCTATTTTGATATTTTTATCTTGTTCTTCTTCAAGTTCTTCGTCTAACGCATCATCAATTAATGCCGTATCTTCTTCTGAATCAAAATCGAATTCTTGTTCCCATTCGTCTTGTTCTTCCTCAGAAGTGCGGTCATTTTCATCGGCGTTTTCCATTTTTTCCGCAAAAGGCGCAAGTACTTGTTCCATTAATTGAGTAACACCACGACCTTGTGAGGCTGCAATTTGCTCAATTTCTCCTAAACCTAACTGATAAAATTCAGCACAATGAGAATCCGCATCAATACCATCGGTTTTATTTGCCACCACCACAGTAATTTTGTTTTGACGTTGGCGTAAATAATTAGCAATACCAATATCTGCTGCCGTTAAACCAGCTCTAGCATCCACAAGGAAAAGAACAATATCCGCTTCATCAATAGCAAGCAAAGATTGCTCCGCCATTTTTTCTTCTACCCCCTCTTCCGTTCCATCAATACCGCCAGTATCAATAACAATAAAATCATAGCCAGCAATATGTGCGTGACCATATTTTCTATCACGAGTTAAACCTGGAAAATCAGCGACTAACGCATCTCTCGTACGAGTAAGGCGATTAAATAATGTGGATTTTCCCACATTCGGGCGACCAACAAGGGCGACGACTGGAGTTGCCATAAAAAATCTCTTATTTTGTCAAAAATGGCGGCTATTATATCGGAAGTTAAAGGATTGGTAAAAAATCATTTCATAAAGAAAAGAAAAAGCCACAGGATACAATCCTATGGCTTTCTAAATACTGTTTATTTATCTACAACTTAACGTTATAATAATCTCGCTTTCAAGAATCCAGCTTGAAAGCGAGTGTTGCGCTTTTTCGCAACGTTTGAAGAGGATAAGAAAATGATTAAACTCATTATCCTTGTCGTACTACTATTATTAGTGAGCCAGACCGCTTACTAATAACACGACATACTAGGGAGTAGCCGCTCCCTAGTTCTTCAAATATTAAAAGTTTACTTTATTTTTGTCAAGGATGAATAAATTTCAGATACAAAAAAAGCACCCTTAGGTGCTATCTTTATTTATCTTAATTGGCGGAATGGACGGGACTCGAACCCGCGACCCCCTGCGTGACAGGCAGGTATTCTAACCAGCTGAACTACCACTCCGAGATAAGATATTAATTTTAAATTGGCGGAATGGACGGGACTCGAACCCGCGACCCCCTGCGTGACAGGCAGGTATTCTAACCAGCTGAACTACCACTCCGCTAAGTGGTGCGTATCTTAATGATGAACACAAATCTCGTCAATCTTTTTTTATTAAATTTTACTTACCTGCTTAAATTCCACACGATTAATGCACATTATTATTGCCAAAGCGTTTATCCCAAAGGCAATTATTTCCACTTTTTTTATTCATCATCTTTAAGAATTCTAAATGTGCTTGTAACTCATCATTAGTAGGTTGAAGTAATTTCAAATTATGCGAAAAATCTACCGCACTTTTTATTTCTTCCGCCGTTTTTTCTTGCATAACATGGATAACTTCAGACTCAACAGATTCTTCATCGAATAAATTTGTTTGCCCTCCCGTCATCATCAAATAAACATCCGCCAAGATCTCGGCATCCAGTAACGCACCGTGCAAAGTACGTTTGCTATTATCAATACCTAAACGCTCACAAAGTGCATCCAAATTATTGCGTTTTCCAAGATACATCTGACGCGCCATTTGTAGCGTATCTGTCACCAAACAAATATCGTCAGTTTTCACATTAAGGTTAAGTTTACGAAATTCATAATCCATAAATCCAACGTCAAAGGGGGCATTGTGAATAAGCAATTCCGCACCATTAATATAATCCAAAAAATCTTGGGCTACGTCTTTGAATTCTGGTTTATCCGCTAACATTTCATCAGTAATACCATGAACTTTAATCGCATCAGGATCAACAGGGCGATCTGGCTTAATATAAATATGGAAATTATTACCTGTGTAACGACGATTTATTAATTCAACTGCACCAATTTCAATAATGCAGTGTCCTTCATAATGCGCGCCAAGCTGATTCATACCTGTAGTTTCAGTATCTAATACAATTTGGCGATTGGGATTAATCATTTGTTCAACCTCTCTCTTTCCATTAAAATACTTGCCATTCTACACAACAACCTTTTTGTTATGCAAAAACAGATTGAAATTTTTACTGATGGATCTTGCTTAGGTAATCCAGGGGCGGGTGGAATTGGTGCCGTATTGCGTTATAAACAACATGAAAAAATGCTCTCCAAAGGCTATTTCAAAACCACCAATAATCGAATGGAATTACGCGCTGTCATTGAAGCATTAAATACATTAAAAGAACCTTGTTTAATCACGCTTTATAGTGATAGCCAATATATGAAAAATGGCATAACAAAATGGATCTTTAACTGGAAAAAAAATAATTGGAAAGCAAGTTCTGGAAAGCCTGTAAAAAACCAAGATTTATGGATAGCCTTAGATGAATCCATCCAACGTCATAAAATTAATTGGCAATGGGTAAAAGGTCATGCAGGACACAGAGAAAATGAAATTTGCGATGAATTAGCAAAAAAAGGAGCAGAAAATCCGACATTGGAAGATATGGGGTACATAGAAGAATAATACAACTGATATAACATCATATTTTTCGATACCTAAAAATATTTAATACTTAAACCTAAAAAAGAACAAAAAACAATCAAATTCATTTAAAAAAGTGTGATCTTGATGAGATTTCAAGAAAATTAAAATTTTGGAGTATTGACATAAAAATTTTTTTTTGCGAAGATGTAGCTCGTCGCTCGCCTATTATTTTGTTTGGTGATTAGACAATTCTATTGGAAAAAAGTTCAATCATAGATAGTAACAACCATAAGGAATACAAATTATGAAAAAAACACTTGCAGCATTAATCGTTGGTGCATTCGCAGCTTCAGCAGCAAACGCAGCTGTTGTTTATAACAACGAAGGGACTAACGTAGAATTAGGTGGTCGTTTAAGCATTATCGCAGAACAAAGTAATAGCACTATAAAGGATCAAAAACAGCAACACGGTGCATTACGCAATCAAAGTTCACGTTTCCACATTAAAGCAACTCATAACTTCGGTGATGGTTTCTATGCACAAGGTTATTTAGAAACTCGTTTAGTTTCAGCTCAATCTGGAACCGAGTCAGATAACTTCGGTCATATTATAACCAAATATGCTTATGTCACTTTAGGAAATAAAGCATTGGGTGAAGTAAAACTTGGTCGTGCGAAAACTATTGCTGATGGCATAACAAGCGCAGAAGATAAAGAATATGGTGTTCTCAACAATAGCAAATATATTCCTACTGATGGTAATACCGTTGGCTACACTTTTAAAGGTATCGATGGTTTAGTATTAGGTGCTAATTATTTATTAGCACAAGAGCGTCATAAGTATACTACTACTGCTGCTGGTAATCCTCGTGCTGGTACTGTTGCAGGAGAAGTTTATCCACAAAAAATCAGCAATGGCGTTCAGGTTGGTGCAAAATATGATGCAAACAACATTATTGCAGGTATTGCTTATGGTCGTACAAATTATAGAGAAGATATTGTTGACCCAGATTTAGGTAAAAAACAACAAGTAAACGGTGCGCTTTCAACTTTAGGCTATCGTTTTAGTGATTTAGGCTTATTAGTGTCTCTAGATAGTGGCTATGCAAAAACTAAAAACTATAAAGATAAACACGAAAAAAGCTATTTCGTATCTCCAGGTTTCCAATATGAATTAATGGAAGATACTAATGTCTATGGCAACTTCAAATATGAACGCGATTCTGTAGATCAAGGTAAAAAAACACGTGAACAAGCAGTGTTATTCGGTGTAGATCATAAACTTCACAAACAAGTATTAACCTATATTGAAGGTGCTTACGCTAGAACTAGAACAACTGAGCAAGCTGAAGGCGTAAAAACTGAAAAAGAAAAATCAGTGGGTGTAGGTTTACGCGTTTACTTCTAATCATTTGTTAGAAATACATTATTAAAAGCAAGGCGAATCGAAAGATTCGCTTTTTTTGCTTAAAATCAAGTTAAAAAATGATTAAGTTAAAAGTGTATAAATATTTAGGCTATTTTATAAGTAACAAAATATTAATAAAAAATCTGTGACATATATCACAGATTTTTAAATCAATTAGCTATTTAAGTATTTACTATTAATTCTCTTTCCACTTTCCGTTTACTACTGTGCCGATTACTTGGTAATTTGGCGTAAACACTGCTAAGTTTGCTATCTTACCTTTTTCTACCGAACCTAAACGATCATCTATACCAATTGCTCGTGCAGGATAAAGGTTACTCATTCTAATGGCTTCAGCAAGAGGAATTTCAACATATTCTACCGCATTTTTAATGGATTCCATCATTGTGATTGATGCCCCTGCAATCGTGCCATTAGCATCATAGCAACGCCCATCTTTGATATAAATTGTTTTTCCCACAAAGGTAAAATTTTCTAGTTCTGGCGGTGCGCCTGCCGCTGCAATAGAGTCAGTCACAATACAAAGTTTGTCGCCTTTGATTTTTTTATCAATGCGAACATTGCCATAATTGATATGCACACCATCCACGATAATGCCAGTGTAAACATCAGAATCTAATACTGCGCCCACTACGCCCATTTCACGTCCAGAACTAATTGGCGACATTGCATTATGTAAGTGGGTTGCAAATGTTGCGCCTTTGTGGAATGCGGCTTTAGCCACTTCATAAGTGGCATTAGAATGACCTACAGAGACAATAATGCCCGCTTTCACAAAATCAGGCGTATAGTTAATGGTTGGGTTTTCTGCGGCAATGGTTATTTTTGTAATCACATCGCCATTTTCACAGAGAAAATCTTTCATTTCAGGCGTAATTTCACGAATATATTCGGGGCGGTGTACGCCTTTTTTCTCAATGCTGAGATAAGGCCCTTCAATATGTAAACCAAGTGCTTGGTTTTTATGCTTGTTTAAATATTCACGCATAATTTTTACCGCACTTTTTATATTTTCATCAGGCGCGGTAATAAAAGTGGGAAGGAAACTTGTACAACCTGATTTTAAGTTAGTTTCCTGCATAATTTCCAAGGTTTCAACGCTAGTTTGGTCGTTAAACATCACGCCACCACAGCCATTTAATTGCAGATCAATAAAACCAGCCGTTAAATTATTACCTTGTAAATCAATGGTTTTGATACCTGTTTCTAATTCAGCTTGGGGAACTACCGCTTCAATAATTTCACCGTTAATAATTACAGCAAAATCACGTAAAACATCATATTTTGTGTAAATTACACAATTAATTAATGCGTATTTCATATTCTGTTCCTAATATCAACATCAGTTTAACATAGCAACTATATTGCTCTTAAACGTAAGGACAATTTGCCCTATGATTGTTTGTGATTATAGGGCGAATGTAATTCGCCCCTACATAAAGATGAAGAATAGATCTCTATTTATCCTGATAATCCGTACCAGCAACCGCGCCTTCTAATTCAGTAAAATATTTCACGGTTTTCACTTTTAACTCTTGTTGAGCAGCTTCATCACAAACAAGCAAGAAATGACGGTGCATTTGTAATGCACTGACTGTCCATAAGTGGTTAATACTGCCTTCAACGGCAGCTTGCACTGCCAGTGCTTTTTGATGTCCTGTTGCTAAAATCATCACTTCTTCTGCATCTAATAATGTACCGACACCAATGGTTAAAGCATATTTCGGCACTTGAGTAACATCGTTATTAAAGAAGCGTGAATTTGCAATTAATGTATCTTGCGTTAGCGTTTTAATACGGGTGCGAGAACTTAATGAAGAAGCAGGTTCATTAAATGCGATATGTCCATCTACGCCAACCCCCCCCATAAACAGATGAATTTTGCCGTAGGATTTAATTTTTTCTTCATAACGATGGCATTCTGCATTATGGTCATCGGTATTGCCGTTAAGAATATTGATATTTTCAGGTAAAATATCGATATGATTGAAAAAATTGTTATACATAAAGCTGTGGTAACTTTCAGGATGTTCCTCTGGTAAAGCCACATATTCATCCATATTGAAAGTCACTACATGTTTGAAACTCACTTTGCCTGCTTGATGAAGTCGAATTAGTTCTTGATAAGTTTTTAGTGGTGTACCACCAGTAGGTAACCCCAATACAAAAGGACGCTCGGCGGTAGGTTTAAAATCGTTGATACGATTGATGATATGTTGTGCAGCCCAACAACTGACTTGTTGTTCTGTTTGTAATGGAATAAAACGCATATTAGCCTTCCTTTATTATTGACCGTGATGATCCTATTCATATCGTAGGCTGGACTTTAGCCCACCTATACCAAAGGATCATTATAAGTGCGGTAATTTTCTATCTTGTTTTTAAAAAGAAATTCTTTTGCTCCAATAATTTACCACAAAGCAATAGAAGTTGCCCCCTTCCGCCCTTCGGGCACCTTCCCCCGTAAACAGGGGAAGGCAAGTGCTTGCTGGCTTGTTATTCTGTTTGTAATGGAATAAAACAGGGGGAGGTAAGTTTTTTCTAATTTAAATATTTATGACAAAAATTTCGCTTTCAAGTCTTTTGCTTTTGCAACCTGTTCTGCTGTTGCTTTTGATGTCATTGGTTCACGGCAATAACCTGCATCCACCCCTTCTAATTTAAGCAATTCTTTGATGGTTAAATATAAACCGTTCGCTAAAATGCCTTCGATTAAATCGTTGGTTACGTGTTGGATTTCTAACGCTTCGGCTAATTTACCCGCTTTGGTTAATTCAAAAATTTGACGAGCACGAACGCCGTTTACGTTGAAAGTTGAACCGATTGCACCATCCACACCAAGTGAGGCTGCCGGTAACATCATTTCATCAAAACCTGCCCAAATTAAGTGGTTTGGATAAGCTTTTTTCAAACGTTCTAATAAGTAGAAATCACCTGCTGTGAATTTTACCCCTAATACTTTCGGGTTTTTGTAAAGTTCACCGAATTGTTCAATGCCCATATTCACGCCAGTTAAGAACGGGATTGAGTACACGATCATATTGTTGCCCGTTTCAGCGATGATGGTGTCGTAATAATGTTTAATTTCAGGGAAGCTAAATTTGTAATAGAATGGCGTCACTGCAGATAAGCAGTCGTAGCCTAATTCTGTTGCATATTTACCTAATTCCACCGCTTCTTTTAAGTTTACACTACCCACTTGAGCAATTAGTGCGATTTGATCTTTTGCTTCATCTTTTGCAATACGGAAGATTTCTTTTTTCTCTTCCGTTGAAAGCATAAAGTTTTCGCCTGTTGAACCGCCCACATATAAGCCATCAACTTTCATTTTGTCGATATTATGGCGGATAATTTGGCGTAAACCTTTTTCATTAATGGTGCCATCTTCATTAAATGACACTAATAATGCACTGAAAATACCTTTTAAATCACGCATAAGTTTTCTCCTATTTTATACGTTGTTCAAGAATTACATTGAGAGTTTTTTGTTTAGTTTGAGCGGCAATTTCTTCTTCGCCCTGCACTAACAAAGCATAAATTAAATCTAATACAAAAAGCTGTGCAATTTTGGTGCCAATAGAATCGCCTTGTAACTTGCCTTGTTTATTACCATTTACCAAAACATAATCAGCATATTCTGTCACGGGGGAACGCAAACTATGCGTCAATGCCACTGTTGTTGCACCATTTTGTTTTGCGATTTTGATGGTATGTGCCGTTTCAGCAGAATAACCAGAATGGCTTAAACCAATTGCCACATCAGAAGAGGTCAATAATGCCGCCTGCATATACATAAAATGATTATTACCTGAAGCATCCACTTGAAAACCAATACGCATTAGCTTATTTTTAGCATCTTCAGCCGTTACGCCAGATGAACCCACACCAAATAAAAAAATACGGCGTGCTTTTTTAAGTACTTTAACGACTTCTTCAAGCTGTTTTAAATCAAGTAAATTAATCGTTTCTTCCATTACATTAGCAACCGCCGTTTGCAATTTTTGTGCAATAGTGAGCGAATCATCACTTGGCATAATTTCTGTTTCAAGTATGCTTTCATCTTGATTATCTTTCGTCGCAAGTTCAATAGAAAGCTCTAGTTTGAACTCGCTGAAACCTTTAAAACCAATGGTTCGACAAAAACGGACGAGCGTAGCTTCTCCAACTTGCAAATGTTTAGCGATTTCTGAAAGGGAGCATTGAGAGACTAAATCAGGCGAACGCAAAATCGTATCGGCAATTTTTTTCTCTGATTTAGTTAAACTTTGGTAAAGTGAGCCAATTTTGTTTAACACATTTCCCGATTTAGCCATAAATTGTTCCTTCAGGCTTATCCAGTAAAACATCTTTTACCCAATAAGCTGCGCCAATTAAACCTGCATCTTGTCCAAATTTAGCGGTTTCAATTTCACAACAATATATCGAAGGAAAATCTTGTAAATATTTTTCAACCAAAGATAAATATCCCTCAGCTAATCCCACACTGCCACCAATCGCGATTTTTTGAATATCTAAACTAATCACTAAATCAGCAATTAAATTAGCAATGGCTTTCGCAGAACGCTCGACAAGTGCGGTCGCTTTTTCATCATTTTTTCTAAAACGCTCAAACACTTCTTTTGGATCGCACGGATCTTCCCATTGGGAAGAAACTGCTTCAATTGCTCGCCCTGAAGCAATCGCTTCGACACAACCTCGACGCCCACAACCACAGATCGCACCATTTGGATCAGCTAATGTATGACCAATATGCCCAGCAATACCACGAGAACCTGTCTGCAAAATTTGGTTCAGCACAATCCCTCCGCCAACTCCTGTTGAAACGGTAATAAAAACAAAATTTGATACCTGTTCAGAATTTTGCAATTGATATTCCGCATAAGTCGCAGCTTGTGCATCATTTAATAAACCAATCGGTTTATCCGTATGTTTTGCAATACTCGCTTTAAGTGGAAATTCCGCCAAGCCACCTAAGTTTTTCGGATTTAATGCACTTAAAATGCCATTATTGATAATCCCCGTAGATGCTACCGCTACATAATCAAACTGCCCTTCATAATCAGCAAGCAATTTGCCTAACGCTTGGTGCATTCCCTCCACGACATTTTCACGTGGTGTATGAATTTGCTGACGTTGCTCAATTTCGCCATTTTTTACAATCGCCGCAGCAATTTTTGTCCCACCAATATCTAGTGCTAAACAACGCATAACTTATCCTTATAGTGTAAAGTCTTTTCTCACACGTCTTACGACTATCTTGCAGATTTCACTGAATTAGCAAACCAACTCACAATATGTTCAAGACGAGTTAAGGCTGAACCTACAGTCACGCAATCTGCACCAATTTCAATTGCCACTTTTGCCAATTCTGGTGTGTTATAACGCCCCTCAGCCATCACAAAACAACCCGCTGATTTTAAATCTTTCACTAATTGATAATCTGGTTCTTCTGGCACTGAGCCTCCTGTATAACCCGACATCGTACTGCCGACAATATCAAAACCAAGCGCTTTACAATACAAGCCTTCTTCTAAATTAGAACAATCTGCCATTGCCAAACAGCCCATTTCGTGGATTTTTTTCACCGCACTTTCAATATCCACAGGACGTGGGCGTTTAGTGCCATCTACTGCAATAATATCCGCGCCAGCATTGGCTAGATCTTCAATATCTTGTAAAAACGGCGTAATACGCACGGGACTATCAGGCAAATCACGTTTTACAATTCCGATAATCGGAACATTCACAAAAGGACGGGTTGCTTTAAGGTTATCAACCCCCTCAATACGTAAGCCAGAAGCTCCGCCCATAACTGAAGCCTGAGCCATCGCAGAAACGATTTCAGGTTTATCCATTGGGCCATCATCGACAGGTTGGCAAGAAGAAATAAGACCATATTGAATTTGAGAAAGTACTTCTTGATAAGATAATTTAGACATATAACACCCCTCATTTAAATCTGAATAAATCACTTTAAAATTAATTTAATCCACACAAAACAATCTTTTATAAGTTGTAATATGCTTATATTTTCATCATTTAACCTTATTATATGAAAAAGAAATGCCATTTTAAAGAATATTTTTGAAGTGTTTTTTCATAAATGTGATCAACTTCTCATTTTTGAAATAAAACTCGTAAAACTATTTTAAATTTGTTTTTTTACTCTTAGAATTGCTCTCGAATCCTATTTTTGGGGAGAAAACATACATTTTTTGCCTAAATTGATTCTCATATTACGGGGTTAATATATTCCCCTTTCCAACATAAGTTCACACAGGAGCGAATATGATGAAATTGACAAAACTTTTCCTTGCTACAGCCATTTCTTTAGGCGTATCTTCTGCTGTTCTTGCCGCTGATTATGACTTGAAATTCGGTATGAATGCTGGAACTTCATCAAATGAATATAAAGCGGCAGAAATGTTTGCCAAAGAAGTCAAAGAAAAATCACAGGGTAAAATTGAAATTTCACTTTATCCAAGTTCACAATTAGGTGATGACCGCGCAATGTTAAAACAATTAAAAGACGGTTCTCTCGACTTCACCTTTGCAGAATCTGCTCGCTTCCAACTGTTTTACCCTGAAGCGGCAGTATTTGCCTTACCTTATGTTATTAGCAACTATAATGTTGCACAAAAAGCCTTATTCGATACAGAATTTGGTAAAGATTTAATTAAAAAAATGGATAAAGATCTTGGCGTGACTTTACTTTCCCAAGCTTATAACGGAACTCGCCAAACGACTTCAAATCGTGCAATCAACAGTATTGCAGATATGAAAGGCTTAAAACTTCGTGTACCAAATGCAGCAACAAACTTAGCCTATGCTAAATATGTTGGCGCATCACCAACACCAATGGCATTTTCTGAAGTTTATCTTGCGTTACAAACCAATGCCGTCGATGGTCAAGAAAACCCGTTAGCAGCGGTGCAAGCACAAAAATTCTATGAAGTGCAAAAGTTCTTAGCAATGACTAATCACATTTTGAATGACCAACTTTATTTAGTAAGCAACGAGACTTATAAAGAACTCCCTGAAGATCTTCAAAAAGTCGTAAAAGATGCTGCCGAAAATGCAGCAAAATATCACACTAAATTATTCGTAGATGGAGAAAAAGATTTAGTCACATTCTTTGAAAAACAAGGCGTGAAAATTACACATCCTGATCTTGTCCCATTTAAAGCATCAATGAAGCCGTATTATGCTGAGTTTGTAAAACAAACTGGTCAAAAAGGTGAAGCAGCTTTAAAACAAATTGAAGCAATCAATCCATAATCCCTCTTTAGTGTGCTGTAATGGCACACTACATTCCCTTATTCTTCATTAAACGGAGTGAAGTATGAAATATATTAATAAGCTTGAAGAATGGCTGGGTGGCACATTATTTATTGCCATTTTCGGTATTCTTATCGCTCAAATTCTTTCACGCCAAGTTTTTCATTCTCCGTTAATTTGGAGTGAAGAACTCGCCAAGCTCTTATTTGTTTACGTGGGTATGTTGGGTATCAGCGTTGCTGTGAGAAAACAAGAACACGTATTTATTGATTTTTTAACTAATCTAATGCCCGAAAAAATCAGAAAATTTACAAATACGTTTGTACAATTATTAGTCTTTGTATGTATTTTCTTATTTATTCATTTCGGTATTCGTACTTTTAACGGCGCATCATTCCCTATTGATGCCTTAGGAGGCATTTCTGAAAAATGGATTTTCGCAGCACTGCCTGTTATCGCAATATTAATGATGTTTCGCTTTATCCAAGCGCAAACCCTAAACTTTAAGACAGGGAAAAGCTATTTACCTGCGACTTTCTTTATCATAAGTGCGGTCATTTTATTTGCGATTTTATTTTTCGCGCCAGATTGGTTCAAAGTATTGCGTATTAGCAATTATATAAAACTCGGTTCAAGTTCAGTCTATGTCGCCTTACTCGTTTGGCTCATCATTATGTTTATCGGTGTCCCTGTAGGTTGGTCCTTATTTATTGCTACTCTACTTTATTTTTCTATGACACGTTGGAATGTCGTAAATGCCGCAACTGAAAAATTAGTCTATAGCCTAGACAGCTTCCCATTACTTGCCGTGCCGTTTTATATTTTAACGGGCATTCTAATGAATACAGGTGGGATTACCGAACGTATTTTTAATTTCGCTAAAGCCTTACTCGGTCATTACACAGGAGGAATGGGACACGTTAATATCGGTGCAAGTTTATTGTTCTCTGGTATGTCAGGTTCAGCACTTGCTGATGCTGGGGGCTTAGGTCAATTAGAAATCAAATCAATGCGTGATGCTGGTTATGACGATGATATTTGCGGAGGAATTACTGCTGCTTCTTGTATTATTGGGCCATTAGTTCCGCCAAGTATTGCAATGATTATTTACGGTGTAATTGCCAATGAATCTATCGCAAAACTCTTTATTGCAGGTTTTATTCCAGGTGTATTAATTACTTTAGCTTTAATGGCAATGAATTATCGCATTGCCAAAAAACGAGGTTATCCACGAACACCAAAAGCTACGAGAGAACAACTTTGCAGCAGCTTTAAACAATCTTTTTGGGCAATCTTAACGCCGTTATTAATTATCGGTGGTATTTTTTCAGGATTATTCAGTCCAACAGAATCTGCCATTGTTGCAGCCGCATACTCTGTAATTATTGGTAAATTTGTGTATAAAGAATTAACCTTAAAAAGCTTATTTAATAGTTGCATAGAAGCAATGGCAATTACGGGCGTAGTCGCCTTAATGATTATGACCGTGACTTTCTTTGGCGATATGATTGCCCGTGAACAAGTCGCAATGCGTGTTGCTAATGTGTTTGTTGCCGTTGCCGATTCGCCTTTAACCGTATTGGTAATGATTAACGCACTGTTACTTTTTCTTGGAATGTTCATTGATGCCCTAGCATTACAATTTTTAGTATTACCAATGCTTATTCCTATCGCAATGCAATTCAATATTGACTTAATCTTCTTTGGTGTAATGACCACATTAAATATGATGATTGGTATTCTTACCCCACCAATGGGAATGGCTCTCTTTGTTGTTGCTCGTGTAGGTAATATGTCAGTTTCCACGGTAACCAAAGGCGTATTACCGTTCTTGATTCCCGTTTTCGTCACATTAGTATTAATCACGATTTTCCCACAAATCATCACATTTGTGCCAAATCTATTGATACCATAATAAAAAGTGCGGTTGAAAAAGATTAAATTTTTTAACCGCACTTTCATCGTTTTCGTAAGTTACATCTGCTGTACCTTACAATACAAAAGGGTGCAATAACTGCACTTTATCAACGCCTATTCAATGCCGTTTAATGAATAGAAAACTGTAAACACAACTCAAAATGGGGTTTATTATGAAACTAACTAAAACAGCATTATGTACCGCACTTTTTGCTACCTTTACTTTTTCAGCGAACGCACAAACTTATCCTGATTTGCCAGTGGGGATCAAAGGAGGAACAGGTGCATTAATTGGCGACACAGTTTATGTGGGATTAGGTTCTGGTGGCGATAAATTCTATACCTTAGACCTAAAAGATCCTTCAGCACAATGGAAAGAAATTGCTACATTTCCAGGTGGCGAACGCAATCAACCTGTTGCAGCCGCAGTGGATGGAAAACTTTATGTATTCGGTGGTTTACAAAAAAATGAAAAAGGCGAACTTCAACTCGTTAATGACGCTTATCGCTATAACCCAAGCGATAATACTTGGATGAAACTTCCTACTCGTTCTCCCCGTGGTTTAGTAGGATCAAGTGGCGCATCTCACGGAGATAAAGTTTATATTTTAGGCGGCTCTAATCTCTCTATATTTAATGGCTTCTTCCAAGACAACGTTGCGGCAGGAGAAGATCAAGCGAAAAAAGATGAAATCGCAGCAGCTTACTTCGATCAACGTCCAGAAGATTATTTCTTTACAACAGAATTATTGAGCTATGAACCCTCAACCAATAAATGGCGCAATGAAGGACGCATTCCATTCTCTGGTCGTGCTGGTGCAGCCTTTACAATTCAAGGTAATGATCTCGTGGTTGTCAATGGCGAAATTAAACCTGGACTTCGCACCGCTGAAACCCATCAAGGTAAATTCACTGCTAAAGGTGTGCAATGGAAAAACTTACCTGACTTACCTGCACCAAAAGGCAAATCACAAGATGGTTTAGCTGGTGCGCTTGCAGGCTATAGTAACGGTCATTATTTAGTCACTGGTGGCGCAAATTTTCCAGGTTCAATCAAACAATTCAAAGAAGGAAAACTTCACGCACATAAAGGTTTAAGCAAAGCTTGGCATAACGAAGTTTATACGTTGAATAATGGTAAATGGCGCATCGTTGGGGAATTACCAATGAATATTGGTTATGGTTTTTCTGTATCTTACAACAATAAAGTTTTACTGATTGGCGGTGAAACTGATGGAGGTAAGGCTTTAACTAGCGTCAAAGCAATAAGCTATGACGGTAAAAAATTAACCATCAAATAATTTATCACAGAATAGTGCATAAAATTTATAATAATCAAAAGCGGCGAAATTTATCGCCGCTTTATGCAAAATAAAAGTAATTAAAGCAAAATTAAGACAAATTTTGACCGCACTTTAAATGCGCTATAAAGAGCTGGCATTTTTATTAATAAGATTTAGCGATGTTATTTATTCCACCACCACTACTCTGTTTATTCATTGCCATAGCAATGTATTTTTTGCCAAAGATTGCTAGTTATTCTGTCCATTTTTCAGTGATTGTTTTTGTTATTTCCCTTTCATTTTTGATTGCTTTAAGCAGCGTTATGCAATTCTTTATATGTAAAACCTCCATTAATCCTCGTGACTTTAAAGGCACAACAAAATTAGTTTCCACAGGCATATTTCGATTTAGCCGTAACCCAATGTATTTAAGTTTGCTGTTAATTTTGCTTGCTTGGACGCTTTGGTTAGGTAATAGTTTAGCTTGGTTAGGCGTAATTGTCTTTATACTAGTTATGAACCACTGTCAAATAGCCCGAGAAGAAGCCTATTTGGAAAATAAATTTGGCGATGAATATCGTCGTTACAAACAAAAAGTAAGACGTTGGCTATAAAAAACACCTTCACGAGGAAGGTGTTTTTATCAAATTAAACTCTATTTTTTCGGTGCCTGCATAAAGCGGAAGAAATCACTATCTGGTTTTAAAATCATTATATTGTCAGAATTTGCAAAACTCGCTTCATAGGCTTTTAAGCTACGCACAAAAGTAAAGAATTGTGGTTCTTGAGCAAAAGCATCTGAATATAATTTTGCTGCAGCTGCATCGCCTGAACCTCGTAATTCTTGTGCAGTTTTATTTGCATTAGCAAGAATTAACGTCACTTTGCGATCTACATCAGCTTGAATAAATGCTGCTTTTTCTTTCCCTTGAGAACGATGTTCACGCGCCACTGCATCACGTTCTGCACGCATACGTTGGTAAATCGAAGAAGAGACTTCATCTGGTAAATTAATTTGTTTTACACGCACATCGATCACTTCAATACCTAATTCTGCCGTACTGTCTTGTCCTGAACTTAAAGCTTTTTTTGCCCCTTCCATTAATTCTCCACGTGTACCAGAAACAATATCTTTAATCGTGCGTGAACCAATTTCAGAACGTAAACGGTCGTTTACTTTACGACTTAATAAATTTGCAGCTTGAGCATAATCGCCACCGCCAGTAGATGTGTAGAATCGACCAAAATCACTGATTTTCCATTTCACATAAGAATCCACTAGCAAATCTTTTTTCTCAACAGTAACAAAACGTGTTGCAGAGCCATCTAAAGTACGAATACGCGCATCTAAAACTTTGATGCTATCAATTAAAGGCACTTTAAAATGCAAGCCTGGTTCATATACAACCACTTTGTTATCAGCATCACGCTGTACTTTGTTAAATCGTAACATAATGCCACGGGTACCTTCCGTTACAACGACGATACTAGAATAAACGACTGCCGCAATCACGAAAATAACAGGTAATAAAAATCTACGCATTAGTTAAATCTCCCTTGACGAATCGGCGCAACGGTAGTCGGCTGAGGCTGATAAGAATTTTGACGTTCTGGTGCAGTAAAAGCAGGCGAAGAATTGACCGCACTTGGCGCACTTGTTACCGATTTTTTGCCCATAATTTGCTCTAGCGGTAACACAGTTAAATTATTACCATTATTGCCATCAAGCATTACTTTTGGGGTATTTGCCATCACTTTTTCCATCGTCTGAATATATAAACGCTCACGCAGTAAATCTGGTGCAGCCTTAAATTCTGGCAACAAGCGTTGCAAACGTTCCACTTCACCTTTTGCATCTAACACGATACGATCTTTATAAGCTGTTGCTTCTTCAAGAATACGTTGTGCATCACCGCGTGCAATCGGTTCTTTCTCACGCGCATAGGCTTCCGCTTCACGAATAAAACGTTGTTCATCTTCCTGCGCTTTAATTGCATCATCAAACGCATCTTTTACTTCTTCAGGTGGACGAGCAGATTGGAAGTTCACATCAATAACCTCAAGTCCCATATCATAGGATTTGATAATTTCATTCAAAGCTTTCCAAGTATTTTCACGCACGACAGAGCGACCTGTGGTTAAAATATCATTCATAGACATATGCCCAATAACATAACGTAATGCACTATCTGTCGCTTGATTCAAACTATCATCTGCATTTGTTACGCTAAAAAGATATTTTGCAGGATCTTGCACGCGATATTGCACTGTCATTTCCACTTTTACCATATTTTCATCTTGAGTCAGCATTGCACCTTGTGTACGCAACTCTTTTACTTGCTCCACATTTACTGGCAATACTTTATCTACAAATGTTGGTTTCCAGTTCAAACCGGGTTGAACAATAGAATGTAACTCGCCAAAACGAAGCACCACACCGCGTTCAGCCTCTTTAATGGTGTAAAAACCGCTTACGCCCCAAATAATCGCACCAATCGCTACAGCAAGTGGAATAACTTTGCCAAAATGAAATGGCGTATTGCCTTGAGAACTGCCATTATTTTGACCGCTCTTTTTATTTCCACCACCTAATTTTTTAAGCAGATTATTAAAAATCTCCTCAATATCTGGCGGAGATTGCTCTTGATTTCCACGATTTTGATTGTTATTCCATCCATTATTATTGGATGAATTTCCCGGCTGTTGGTCGTTGCTTTGCCCTGGTTTACTCCAAGGATCGCGATCTGAACCGTTCTGTGACATTTCATTCTCCATTTGTCAAAAAATTGTTAAGAGTTTAGCTAAATAAATGGGGCGCGTCTATCAAAATACAAGGCTTTTTAGGCAATAAAAAATCCTTGATTTTATATAAGGATTTTTTTGATTAATTCACTTCATAAAAAACATATTTTTCAAGTTCTTTTATCTGTAAACTTTCTCTATTCCATTCATAAAAGTGCGGTAATTTTTCTTGATGATTGACAAAAGCGGCTAAATAAATAGGGAGTTCATCAGTAAACCATAACTGACCATGCGGACAATAATCTGAAAAAATTTTTTGTTGTTCAGGAAAATGACGAACATTGGATAATTTTACGATCCCAAATCCTTGAGATTTCAATACAGCCTCTCTCAAACACCAACAACGATAAAAAGCGTTCAAAGAATCCTGCTGATAATGAAACCAATCAATTTCTTCTTTTGGTGCAATATGCTCCATCAACGCCGTAAAATTTCTTATTTTAGGAAATTCAATATCAATTCCCACTGCACTTTTTTCTTCTTTTCTAATATCTAATATTACCGCCACCCAATTACCAGAATGGCTAATATTAAAATCTATTCGCTCATCAAGAAAATAAGGTCTGCCACTTTCAGTACGATGAATTTGAGATAAAAGTGCGGTGGATTTTCCTGCTATTTTTAGAAGTTGGAAAAGTAATAAATGCGCAAGCCGACGACACTGATGACGCTGAAAAACACGGGAGCTATCCGTTTCAATTTGATATAGATTTTCTGGAATCAGTTCATCGGGTAAGGATTCCAAAGAAAAAGGTTGATTTATATTGCCGTAGGCGATGTAGGTTGTCATAAAATAAAAGCACCATTCAAAGGTGCTTTTATATTAAAAGGATTTAGTTTGTGTGTAAATTAGCGAATCACTAATTCCGCCACAGAAACACCGACCAAGCAAGCAACAACAACCCCAATTAAACCTGGCACCATGAAACTGTGGTTAAAATAATATTTACCAATTTTTGTTGTACCCGTTACGTCAAAGTTTACTGTTGCAATATCTGACGGATAATTTGGAATGAAGAAATACGCATAAGTTGCAGGCATTAAACCAACTAAGATTGGTGCAGGAATACCTAAGCCAATACCCACAGGTAATAACATTACGGCTGTTGCTGCTTGGCTATTAATTACGACAGAAACTGCAAATAATGCCAATGCGAATGTCCAAGGGTAAGTTTGCACCATATCAGTAATCGCGGCTTTAAATTCTGGCATTGCATATTTGAAGTAAGTGTCGCTCATCCACGCAATACCATAAATTGCAATCGCTGCTACCATACCTGACTTAAATACCACACCATTTTGTACGATTTGAGGATTCGTTTTCGTTGCAAGTAAAATCACACCACCAAAACAAAGCATCATCATTTGAATGATAAGTGACATTGAAATTGCTTTTCCGCTACCGATAGTGCGAATTTCAGGAATCATCGCAATCGCAACAATCACAACTAAAGCAAGTAAAAATAGGTAAACAGATTTTTTTGCCCCTTGCGGAAGGGTTTCATTCAATGTTGTACTGGTAGTATTTAAAATACGTTCGCGCCATACTGGATCTTGTAAACGACGTTGATATTCAGGATCTTGTTCTAACTCTTTACCACGACGCATACTGTATAAAGAAAGCGCAATCGTACCCGCTAAAGTAGCAGGAACGGTTACACAAATAATATCTAATAAACTAATATGCTCAAAAGCGGGCATTGCTGTAATTTTACCTAGATAAAATACAACAGCTGCAGAAAGTGGGCTTGATGTGATGGCTAATTGCGATGCTACCGAAGACGCTGCCATTGGACGTTCTGGACGAATTTTGTTTTTCAATGCAACATCGCCGATGATTGGCATAATTGTGTAAACAGAGTGACCAGTACCAAGCATAAAGGTTAATAAATAGACGACTAATGGGCCGAGTAAAGTGACACGTTTTGGATTTTTACGGAGAATGCGTTCAGCAATTTGTAACATAAATTTCAAACCGCCAGCTGCTTCAAGTACGGATGCGCAAGTCACCACCGCAAGAATGATAAGCATAACATCAATCGGTGCTTTCCCCACTGGCATACGAAATACGAAAACCTCGATAGCAAGACCGATACCAGAAACAACACCTAATCCGATACCGCCGTAACGGCTACCGATATAAAGCATTAATAGTAAAAATAAAAATTCTAAGTAAAGCATAAACACCTCAAAAATGAAAAACTATGCAAATAATACTTCTTTTTAGGCATATAACTAAATAATTTTTTAAAATTTAAACCAAGATTTTAAGTAAAAGATAATTTAGATCAATGTTTATGAAAGGGAAAAATAAAAAGTGCGGTAATTTTAAAGAGGATTATTAGAAAAAAATTAGGCGACTTAAAACGTCGCCCAACTTAAAATTATTGATTGTTTTGCACGTAATCAATCGCAGATTGAACAGTGGTAATTTTTTCAGCTTCTTCATCAGGAATTTCAATATTAAATTCTTCTTCTAAAGCCATTACTAATTCAACTGTGTCTAATGAATCTGCACCTAAATCTTCAACAAAAGAAGCTTCAGGTTTAACATCTTCTTCTTTAACACCTAATTGTTCAACGATGATTTTTTTCACGCGTTCTTCAATACTCATTTGTTTTTCCTATTTGTTAGTTTTAACTCATAAAAGAGCTGTTAGTGTATGTATTTTTTAGTAACTTGCAACTATTTTATGGTCTGGTCGCACCACAAAATAGGCAATGTGAACACACACATCAAATATAGTTACGTACCTTTGCATACGCTCAAGGCGTAACCAAGTTACATTGCGAGCGGGATTTTAGCATTATCTAAAATCTTTGGCTATGATTTTATTGCTTAGACCCCCCCCCATAAATCAATGTCAAAGTTTAGCTTAAGTATAAGCCACCATTCACGTGTAACGTTGTACCCGTGATATAACCTGCATCATCAGAAGCTAAGAAAGCAACGGCTTTAGCTATGTCTTTTGCTTCGCCTAAACGTCCAGCTGGAACATTAGATAAGATCCCCGCTTTTTGTTCATCCGTAAGCACTTCTGTCATATCTGTTGCAATAAAACCTGGTGCAACCACATTTACAGTAACACCACGTGCAGCTACTTCTTTCGCTAAAGATTTAGAAAAACCAACCACACCCGCTTTTGCCGCACAATAGTTAGTTTGTCCTGGATTACCCGTTGAACCAACCACTGAACCAATATTGATGATACGACCAAAACGTTTTTTCATCATTGAACGTAACATGGCTTTAGAAAGATGATACACAGAAGTTAAGTTAGTTTGCATAATATCAAACCATTCCTCATCTTTCATACGCATCAATAAATTATCGCGAGTAATACCTGCGTTATTCACGAGAATATCAATATCGCCAAAATCATTTTTAATTTGCTCAAGTAAAGTTTCGATAGATTCTTTATCCGTTACGTTTAAAACTAAACCTTTACCTTTATCCCCTAAATAAGCCGAGATCGCCTCTGCACCCTTTTCAGAGGTTGCGGTACCAATTACAAATGCACCTTTTGAACTAAGTTCTTCTGCAATCGCACGACCGATACCACGGCTAGCCCCTGTCACTAAAGCAATTTTACCTTGCATTTTTTCTTCCTTTTACTTACGCTAAAAATTCTTCTACCGCATTGAATGATGCAACATCATTTACAGATATTGCTTGTAAATCACCCACAATGCGTTTGGTTAAACCATTTAATACTTTACCTGGCCCCACTTCAACAAGCGCTAAAACACCATCTTGCGCCATTTTTTCAACTGTTTCAGTCCAACGAACTGGACTATATAACTGACGAACAAGTGCGGTACGAATTTCGGTGCCTTCAGTTTCAGCTTTCACATCAACGTTATTTAATACCGATATTGTTGGTGTATTAATTTGAATATTCTCAAGTGTTACCGCTAATTGCTCGGCTGCAGGTTTCATTAATGCACAGTGAGAAGGTACGCTCACAGCTAACGGCAATGCACGTTTCGCCCCTGCTTCTTTACATAATGCAGCCGCACGCTCAACTGCAGCTTTCGCACCCGCAATAACTACTTGACCCGGTGAGTTAAAGTTCACCGCAGATACGACTTCGCCTTCCTCTGCTTGTTTGCAAGCATTAATAATTGCTTCATTATCTAAACCAATGATTGCATACATTGCGCCAGTGCCTTCAGGCACAGCTTGTTGCATTAATTTTCCGCGCAATTCCACTAATTTAATCGCATCTTGGAAATCCAACACCCCAGCACAAACCAAGGCAGAATACTCACCCAAGCTATGGCCTGCCATCACTTCTGGTTTTAATTGAGGAAATTTTTCTTGCCATACGCGATAAATAGCGACTGAAGCAGCTAAAAGTGCGGGCTGAGTTTGCCAAGTTTTATTAAGTTCTTCAGCTGGACCTTGTTGAACAAGATACCATAAATCATAACCAAGCGCATCAGATGCTTGTTTAAATGTTTCAATAACGATTGGATATTCAGTGGCAAGATCAGCAAGCATACCGACAGTTTGGGAGCCTTGACCTGGGAAGACCATTGCGAATTTTTTCATTATGTTTTGTCCTATTGTTTTTTAATTGAAAATTCTTCTTCGGTAATTAAAATCGGGTTTCGCCGATGGCGACTTACTTTTTCTTTGCTTCGCCAAAGAAAAAGTAAGCAAAAAGAAGGGAACCCAATTTGTTCTTTATCCGATTTAAAGTGCGGTCAAAACTCAAAATATTTTTTGTTCTTAAAATGAATTTAAAATTAACCGCACTTTTTAAATAATGCTCTGATAAATTCGGGGCCCCATATAAATCGCCTTTGCGACTTTCAATTTTCAGGCAATTTTCGTCTGTTTGAGCCGCTTGCGGCGAGTTTAGAAAATTTCCGTTAAGCAAATTGTATGAAACAAAGGAAATAAGGAAAAGCAGGG
>NZ_KV833421.1:0-219 GCF_001837655.1 Haemophilus sp. HMSC071C11
GTTCAGCTTGTGGCCAATAAGAACGAGTGAAAGGTAGAGGAAAGACTGAGTAACGAGAGATAAAAGAGACGAGAGATAAAAGAGAAGACGAGTTATCAAAGAATTATCCTGGCGGCGATAGTGCGGTGGACCCACCTGAGACCATACCGAACTCAGAAGTGAAACGCTGTAATGCCGATGGTAGTGTGGGGTTTCCCCATGTGAGAGTAGGGCACCGCC
>NZ_KV833422.1:0-411 GCF_001837655.1 Haemophilus sp. HMSC071C11
GGTTGGTTGGTTGGTTGGTTGGTTGGTTGGTTCAGCATAAGCAACACTTGCCGTTAGCCCAAGCATAACGGAATAGGCAAGCACGTTTAATCTAAAATTGGTCATATTTAATCCTATAAAAAAATAATAATAATTCTCAAATATATTATACGAGGAAGCATTTTCTCACAACAATAAAGATTGATTTTTGATAAAAATCAAGAAATAAAAACTATTCTTATTATTTTCTGTATTTAAACCTGCTTGTTTCCTATAATGCGAGCCGTTGATTGTTGATTAGTAGTTGTAGGGTGGGCTTCAGCCCACCAACAAACAATCGTGATATTTTGGTGGGCTAAAGCCCACCCTACGTTAAGTACGCATCATTCTATGCGTACTTCTTTTTATTTTAGGAGCAATCATTATGATGAT
>NZ_KV833423.1:0-267 GCF_001837655.1 Haemophilus sp. HMSC071C11
AGATGATCTACTTGGCTTGCGCACTTATCTCGCTCTGCGGTTACCTTAACTAACTGTATGACTACATCGCCGTATGTTTCCCCAGTAAATGCTGTTTTGACACAAGGTGCAGTATAGGCTTGAGGCGGATAAATATATTCTGCTTTAGTCGTGATTTTATTTGTACAAGCGGTCAAGAACAGACTGAGGCAAACGAGTGTGAGCGCAAGGTTGAGTCTTAATGATTGTTTTAACTGATTCAGCATTTTCTGTTGCTATCCTTTCTAT
>NZ_KV833424.1:0-38099 GCF_001837655.1 Haemophilus sp. HMSC071C11
TTTGGTTACCTCTGGCGGAGCAGGGAGATGCAAATGTTCAATTTAATTTGGGCGTGATGTATGCTGAGGGGCAAGGCGTCAAACAAGATGATTTTGAAGCGGTGAAATGGTATCGCAAAGCGGCGGAGCAGGGAGATGCAAATGCTCAGGCTTATTTAGGTTTGGCTTATACTGAAGGGCGTGGTGTAAGACAAGATTATACCGAAGCGGTGAAGTGGTTTCGCAAAGCGGCGGAGCAGGGATATGCAAATGCTCAAGCTATATTGGGATTCTCATATCTTTTAGGAAAAGGTGTTCAAGTAAATAAATCTTTAGCTAAAGAATGGTTTGGTAAGGCTTGTGATAATGGTGATCAAGGTGGTTGCAAATATTATGGCAAGCTAAATAGAGGGGAACGCTAATGCCTTTATTCCGCTTACCGCAATAATAATGCGAATTTTGGAATGTGGGGAAGGGATTATTTTCGAGTGGGCGTATTCAAATGGGATACGCCCCAGTTTCCCATTGGGTTTATGATTATGGCATGAATTCAAGTCAGCAACTTATTCAAAATGCCATACAAAAATATAAAAATAAAATCACAAATAAAGCGTCTGAGATTCTTAATTTCCTTTTCGCTGTCAATTTTCCCTAAAATCGGCTAGAATACGCCGATTTTATTTTCGGTGACTTACAAATGATGAAAGATTCCATTATTGCAAAATTAGAAAGTTTAAAAGAACGTTATGAAGAATTAGAAGCATTGCTAGGCGATGCGTCGGTGATTTCGGATCAGGATAAATTCCGTGCGTATTCTAAAGAATATTCGCAACTTGAAGAAGTGGTGAAATGTTTTAATCGCTGGACGCAATTAAATCAAAATATTAAAGAAGCTGAAATATTGCTTGACGATCCTGAAATGAAAGAAATGGCGCAAATGGAAATTGAAGAATCCAAAGCGGAAATTGAAGAAGTGGAACAACAACTTCAAATTCTTTTACTGCCGAAAGATCCTAATGATGAATATAACTGCTATTTAGAAATCCGAGCGGGAACAGGCGGTGATGAAGCGGGTATTTTTGCGGGTGATTTATTCCGTATGTACAGTCGTTATGCTGAAAGTAAACGCTGGCGTGTAGAAATGCTAAGTGCTAACGAAAGTGAGCAAGGCGGTTATAAAGAGGTGATTGTTAAAGTCACTGGCGAAGGTGTGTATGGTCAGTTGAAGTTTGAGTCTGGTGGTCATCGTGTGCAACGTGTACCAAAAACTGAAAGCCAAGGGCGTATCCACACGTCTGCTTGTACCGTTGCGGTAATGCCAGAATTGCCTGAATCTGAAATGCCAGAAATTAATCCAGCAGATTTGCGTATTGATACTTATCGTTCATCAGGCGCTGGTGGTCAGCACGTAAATACAACGGATTCTGCGGTGCGTATTACACATATTCCAACAGGTATTGTGGTGGAATGTCAGGATGAGCGTTCACAGCACAAAAATAAAGCGAAAGCAATGTCAGTATTAGCGTCACGTATTGTTCAAGCAGAGCAAGAACGCCAAGCCGCAGAACAAACAGATATGCGTCGTAACTTATTAGGTTCGGGCGATCGTTCTGATAAAATTCGTACATATAATTATCCGCAAGGTCGAGTTACAGATCACCGTATCAATCTCACCATTTACCGTTTGGATGAAGTGATGAATGGTAAAATTGATGAACTGATTCAGCCGATTATTACCGAATATCAAGCGGATCAGTTGGCTGCATTGTCTGAACAGAATTAATGATAGGGACATCTGATTTCAGATGTCCTTTTTAACTTTAAAAGGAAATAAAATGATCATTGAAAATCAAAAAGATGCTGAATTTTCTTCTGCTTTCAAGCCTTCTCAACTCGCTCAAGCGAGCCGTTTTAAACGTTGGCTTGCAAGTATGATTAATGGGCTTGTGCTTTGGGTGATGGCTGGTCTCGGTTTTGCATTGGGGGATTTTGCCGGTGTAGTGGGGATGATTGTATATGCTGGTTTTCAGTTATATTTCATGAAAACTTATGGTCAAACAATGGCAAAACGCTGGTTAGGCTTGCGCGTATTTAATTATCATACCAATCAGCCTGTTGAATTTGGTAAATACATCGGCCGTGAGATTATTGATATTTTATTGGCGTGGACAAGTTTCTTATTGATTATTAGCGGTATTGTTGCACTTGTACGCGATGATCGCCGTTCTTTAACTGATTTAGTGGCTGGCACGATAGTGTTAAAAGACGAAAAATAATGAATTATAAAGAATGGCTGGCACAAGCGATTGCGGATTTAGCAAAAAAAAATCCCACTGAAAATAGTAAAATTGATGCACTTGTGCTTCTTCAACACGCTACTGGCAAATCGCGTACGCAAATCCTTGCTTTTGATGATACTGAGATTGATGAAAAAGTGCGGTTAAAATTGACCGCACTTTTAGATCGTCGTCTAAAAGGTGAACCTATCGCTTATATTCTTGGTGAAAAAGAATTTTGGTCGTTGCCATTAAATGTCTCAAAAGGCACATTGATTCCAAGACCAGATACTGAAATTTTAGTGGAAAAGGCATTACAAATTGCGTTAGAAAAACTGGAAGAAAATCCACCGCACTTTCGTATTCTTGATCTCGGCACTGGCACAGGCGCAATCGCCCTCGCTTTGGCTTCCGAGCTTGCGCCCATTTGCCAAAAGCGGCATATTCCGCTGGAAATAATTGGTGTGGATCTTATGTCCGATGTTGTGGCATTAGCTCAATCTAATGCAGAAAGAAATCAGCTAAATGTAGAATTTTTGCAAAGCCGTTGGTTTGATAATATAACAGGGAAGTTTGATCTTATCGTCAGCAATCCGCCTTATATTGATGCGCAAGATGAACATTTGCATCAAGGCGATGTGCGTTTTGAACCCCTTTCTGCATTAGTTGCCAATGATGAGGGGTATGCTGATTTACGTCATATTATTGAATTAGCATCGAGTTATTTGAATTCTAATGGCGTATTATTGCTTGAACACGGATGGCAACAAGGAGAAAAAGTGCGGTCAATTTTCCAAGAAAATCATTGGGAAATGGTTGAAACTGTGCGTGATTATAGCGACAATGAGCGTGTCACTTTAGGTTTTTGGAAGAAGTAATGAAATATTATCGACGTGCGTTATACGATAAATTTGTGCATTTTTATCTTGTTATCTCTGATGATGGCAGCTCAGAAGCACAACTTCGGGGAAAAATGGGTGGGCTTGTGCGTAAAGCGCGTAAAAAAATTTCGCCAGATTGGCCGAAAGAAGAGCAGATTCATCAGTTACTACAGCTATTTTATGGTGATTGGGGCTTTCATTGCGATCCAGAAGATTATTTTTATGCTCGCAATTTATATTTGCCTTATGTGTTTGAACATCGTCAAGGAATGCCAGTGACTCTTGGGGCAATGGTGTTTTATTTAGCTGAGGCATTGGATTTGCCAATTTACCCAGTAAATTTCCCAACACAGTTAATTTTACGTGCTGAAGTCAGAGATGAAGTGGCTTTTATTGATCCTTGGGATGGCACTTATATTTCACAAGAAAAATTGCAGCAACTTTATGAAGGTGCATTTGGGTTTGGGGCGAAAATTCAACCCGAAGAACTTGATAGAGCCGATCTTTCTTTACTTTATTCTCGCTTTGAGCAACTGGCGAAAAATGCGCTTATTCGTGAAGAGCATAACGATATGGCATATCACTATATTAAGAATTTAATGATTACTGATGCTGAAAATCCTTATCATATCCGTGACCGTGGCTTAGTTTTAGCTCAAATGGGGGCTTATCCTTCAGCATTGAAAGATTTAGAATTTTTTGTGGAACATTGTCCAAAAGATCCAACGGCGGCGTTTATCCGCACGCAACTTTTAGAACTTAAAGGCGAGATTAATAAAGATACTTTTCCCCTCCATTGATTTAAGGAAAATTTATGCAAAATAAAATTGTAAAAATTGGCAATATTGATGTTGCAAACGACAAACCTTTTGTGCTTTTTGGCGGAATGAACGTGCTGGAAAGCCGTGATATGGCAATGCAAGTGTGCGAAGCTTATGTGAAAGTGACAGAGAAACTTGGCGTGCCTTATGTATTTAAAGCGTCTTTTGACAAAGCGAATCGTTCATCTATTCATTCTTACCGTGGACCTGGCATGGAAGAAGGATTAAAAATTTTCCAAGAATTAAAAGATACATTCGGGGTAAAAATTATTACCGATGTACACGAAATCTATCAATGTCAGCCCGTTGCTGATGTTGTCGATATTATTCAACTTCCCGCCTTTTTGGCGCGTCAAACAGATCTCGTTGAAGCGATGGCAAAAACAGGCGCAGTGATTAATGTGAAAAAACCACAATTTTTAAGCCCAGGTCAAATGGGCAATATCGTGGAAAAAATCGAAGAATGTGGTAATGATAAAATCATTCTTTGTGATCGTGGAACAAATTTTGGTTACGATAATTTAATTGTGGATATGCTTGGCTTTAGTGTAATGAAAAAAGCCTCTAAGGGTAGCCCTGTTATTTTTGATGTAACCCATTCACTTCAATGCCGTGATCCATTTGGGGCAGCATCGAGTGGTCGTCGTGCGCAAGTAACCGAATTAGCGCGTTCAGGTTTAGCAGTAGGCATTGCAGGTTTATTCTTAGAAGCACATCCAAATCCAAATCAAGCAAAATGTGATGGCCCTTCTGCATTGCCACTTTCTGCGCTTGAAGGCTTTGTTTCCCAAATGAAAGCCATCGATGATTTAGTAAAATCTTTTCCAGAATTGGATACCTCAATTTAAATTTCATCAAAAGTGCGGTTAATTTTGACCGCACTTTGTATATAAAAAAGGAGCAATTAATGAAAATCGTATTTTTAGATAGCACGGCTATTCCTAAACATATTTCAATTCCTCGCCCAAGTTTTGAACATACTTGGACTGAATATGATCATACGTCTTCTGCCGAAACCATTGAGCGAGCGAAGGATGCGGACATTGTTATTACCAGCAAAGTGATTTTTGATCGTGAAACTTTGCAACAACTGCCAAAATTAAAGCTGATTGCGATTACTGCGACAGGTACAAATAATGTTGATCTTGTGGCTGCAGAAGAAATGGGCATCGCCGTGCGTAATGTGACAGGTTATTCCAGTACAACCGTGCCAGAACACGTAATCGGTCTGATTTTTTCTTTAAAACACAGTTTGGCAGGTTGGTTACGCGATCAAACGGAAGCAAAATGGGCGGAAAGCAAACAATTTTGTTATTTTGATTATCCAATTACAGATGTGCGCGGTTCAACGTTGGGCGTATTTGGTAAAGGTTGCCTAGGAACAGAAGTGGGGCGTTTGGCTAATGCCGTGGGAATGAAAGTGCTTTATGCAGAACATAAAGATGCTACTGTTTGCCGTGAAGGTTATACGCCTTTTGATGAAGTATTAAAACAAGCGGATATTGTGACGTTGCATTGCCCATTAACGGAAACAACAAAGGATTTAATTAATACAGAAACCTTATCCAAAATGAAAAAAGGTGCATTTTTGATTAATACAGGGCGTGGGCCTTTGATTGATGAACTTGCCTTAGTTGATGCGTTAAAAACGGGGCATTTAGGCGGAGCGGCTTTGGATGTAATGGTAAAAGAGCCACCAGAAAAAGATAATCCGTTAATTTTAGCTGCAAAAACGATGCCTAATTTAATTATCACACCACATATTGCTTGGGCGAGTGATAGTGCAGTGACAACATTAGTTGGCAAAGTAATGCAAAACATCGAAGAATTTGTACAACAATTACATCAAAAATAATGAATTTTCCTATTTCTCTTTATATTGCACTACGTTATTGGCGTGCGAAAAGTGCGGATCGTTTTGGGCGATTAGTAACTAATCTTGCAAGCCTGGGGATTGTGCTAGGTGTGATGGCATTGATCATCGTGCTTTCGGTGATGAATGGATTAGAAGGTTACCAAAAACAACAGGTGCTATCTTCCATTCCTCATGCGATTGTGAGCGAAGAACAGCCTATTTCTACAGAAAAAACGCTAGAAAATTTACCGCACTTTGTCCAAAAAGCCGTGCCGATCAATACAACAAATGTGATTTATCAAACGGCAAAAGGCGTAAGTGCAGGACAAATTATAGGTATTCAATCATTTTCTGATGATCCTTTGGTTGAATCTTTTGATCAGACTAAATTTAATGAAATTTTGCCTAGAGGGGAGTTTAAACTGGTCATTGGTGATCAACTGGCGCAAAAACTGGGCGTGAATATTGGGGATAAAATCCGTTTGATGATTACGGAAAATAGCCAATATACACCATTCGGTCGGGTGCCAATGCAGCGTTTATTTACTGTTAGCGATATTTATTATGGTTATGGCGAAGCATCTGGTTACGAAGCCTTTGCTAATATTACAGATATTGGTCGCTTAATGCGTATTCAACCTCAGCAAGCGCAGGGCTATCGTTTATTTCTGAATGATCCGTTCCAAATTACAGAACTCCCACAACATTTCCCGACACAAAAAATCACAGATTGGCGTGTGCAAAAAGGCGAATTTTTCCAAGCAGTGAGAATGGAAAAAAATATGATGGGTTTGCTGATTAGTTTGATTATTGTCGTGGCGATTTCCAATATTGTCACCTCTTTAAGTTTGATGGTGGTGGATAAACAAGGGGAAATTGCGATTTTGCAAACTCAAGGCTTAACAAAATCCCAAGTGCGTTCAGTGTTCATTTATCAAGGATTACTGGTGGGATTTGTTGGCACATTACTCGGTGCTATTTTAGGTGTTTTAGCTACGTTGAATTTAACGGACATTGTAAGTGCGGTAAATCCACAAGGTGTTTTTTTACCGACAGAATTATCCTTTGTTCAAATGATTTTTGTCATTGGATTTTCGCTGTTACTTTCCTTGCTTTCAACCCTTTATCCTGCTTATCGAGCTGCGAAAGTAGAACCTGCAGCAGCTTTGAGATACGAGTAAATGGTAAATAAATGATGGATGAACAATCACTTTTAGCTTTTGATACACAACATATTTGGCATCCTTATTCTTCAGTTTCTTCTGATATGCCGCTTTATGCGGTGGAACGTGCTGATGGTGTGATGATAACTTTAAAAGATGGTCGTCGTTTGATTGATGGTATGTCCTCTTGGTGGGCGGCGTTGCATGGTTATAATCATCCTCGTTTAAATGCGGCGGCACAGAATCAATTAGCAAAAATGAGCCATATTATGTTTGGCGGATTTACCCATGACCCTGCGGTGGAATTAGCTCAATTATTGGTACAAATTTTGCCCAATGGATTAGATAAGATCTTTTTTGCTGATAGTGGTTCTGTTGCAGTGGAAGTAGCGATGAAAATGGCTATTCAATATCAGCACGCTAAAGGAGAAGTGCAACGACAAAAATTTGCCACTATTCGTTCAGGTTATCACGGCGATACGTGGAATGCGATGTCAGTGTGCGATCCAACCACAGGGATGCATCATTTATTTCATCATAGCCTGCCTGTACAATATTTTCTTCCTCAACCCAACATTCCATTTAATGAATCTTGGAATGATTGTGTCATTGAACCTTTAGCTGATTTACTTAAGAAAAAAGGTAGCGAAATCGCCGCACTGATTTTAGAACCTGTTGTGCAAGGTGCGGGTGGTATGTATTTTTATTCGCCAACTTATTTAGTGAAAGCGCAAGCGCTTTGTAAACAATATGGTGTATTGCTGATCTTTGATGAAATCGCCACGGGATTTGGTCGAACAGGGAAATTATTTGCAGCTGAACACGCAGGCATTTCGCCAGATATTATGTGTATCGGTAAAGCATTAACGGGTGGTTATTTAACTTTATCGGCAAGTATTACGACCACTGAAATTGCGCAAATTATTTGTAGCGGTGAGGCTAAATGCTTTATGCACGGGCCCACTTTTATGGCAAACCCGTTGGCTTGTGCAATTGCAGCGGAATCTATCCGTTTATTGTTGGAAAGTCCTTGGCAGCAAAATATTCAGCGAATTGAGCATTCCTTAAAACAACAGCTTTCGCCTTTAGCTGAAAAAGATTACGTCAAAGAAGTTCGTGCATTAGGGGCGATTGGGGTGGTTGAAATGAAAAGTGCGGTAAATATGAAAACTTTAGTTCCACGTTTTGTGGAACAAGGTGTTTGGATTCGACCTTTCGGAAAATTGGTTTATGTTATGCCACCATTTGTGATTAAAGATGATGAACTTCAGAAATTAACGGAAGGCATGATTTTGGCTTTAATTCAGGAATATGAACATTAGGATAAAAAATGGATGCTTTCAAACAGCAACTGGAACAGCTTAGCGCACAAAATCAATATCGTTCAATTCCAGATTTAGTTCATCAAGGACGATATATTATGCGAGAAAATCGCAAAATGCTGAATATGTCATCTAATGATTATTTAGGTTTGGCATCAAATGAAAACTTGCGCCAGTCTTTTTTACAGCAATACGGCGGTAATTTCCCCTCTTTTACCAGTTCTTCATCGCGTTTATTAACGGGCAACTTTCCTATTTATACCGATTTGGAAGAGCTTGTCGCACAACGTTTCCAACGGGAAAGTGCGTTATTATTTAACAGCGGCTATCACGCCAATATCGGCATTTTGCCTGCTTTGACGACGAAAAGTTTGATTTTGGCAGATAAATTAGTGCATGCCAGCATGATTGATGGCATTCGTTTAAGCCAATGTGAGTTCTTTCGTTATCGTCATAATGATTATGAACATTTGAAAAATCTGCTTGAAAAAAACGTCGGAAAATTTGACCGCACTTTTATCGTTACCGAATCTGTTTTCAGTATGGACGGCGACGTGGCGGATTTGAAACAGCTTGTTCAATTAAAAAAACAATTTCCCAATACTTATCTTTATGTGGATGAAGCCCATGCAATAGGCGTTTACGGTAAAAACGGATTAGGTATTGCCGAACGAGCTAATGTGATAGCTGATATAGATTTGTTGGTTGGCACTTTTGGCAAGGCCTTAGCTTCAATGGGGGCTTATGTCGTCTGTGATCAAATATTAAAAGAATGTTTGATTAATCAAATGCGCCCATTGATTTTTTCAACCGCATTGCCGCCGTTTAATGTGGCTTGGACTTATTTTATTTTTGAACGATTGCCGCAATTCTCAAAAGAAAGAAGCCATCTTGAGCGGTTAAGTGCATTTTTACGCCAAGAAGTGGAACACAGAACGCAAATAATGCCAAGCCAAACTTGCATCGTTCCCTATATTTTAGGCGAAAACGAAGCAACCCTTGCTAAGGCGAAAGATCTGCAAGAGCAAGGTTATTATTGTTTGCCAATCAGACCGCCGACAGTACCAAAAGGTACATCCAGAATACGATTGTCTTTGACGGCAGATATGACAATGGATGAAGTGAAACAGTTTGTGGCATGCTTATAAGGAAATAATGTGAAAACGAAATTTTATGATCATCAAGGTGAGCATTTAATAGTTTATTTTGCTGGCTGGGGGACACCTCTTGATGCTGTAGTTCATTTGATTTTGCCAACAGATCATGATTTATTAATTTGCTATGATTATCAAGATTTAAATTTGGATTTTGATTTTTCCGCCTATCGGCACATCCGTTTGGTGGCGTGGTCTATGGGCGTTTGGGCGGCAGAGCGAGTATTACAAGGAATCACCTTACAATCAGCAACAGCAGTGAATGGAACAGGTTTACCTTGTGATGATAGCTTCGGTATTCCCTATGCTATTTTTAAAGGTACGTTAGATAATCTCACAGAAAATACTCGTTCAAAGTTTGAACGTAGAATTTGTGGTGACAAAGTATCTTTTGAACGTTATCAACAATTTTCTGCACGACCATTTAACAAAATTCATCAAGAACTCACCGCACTTTTTGCGATGATTCAGCAGGATAAACGCACAAATCTTATTCACTGGACAAATGCATGGGTTAGTTCTCGCGATAAAATTTTTACGCCAGCCAATCAGAACCAATATTGGGCATCCCGTTGTGCCGTTCAGAAAATAGAGGGTGAGCATTATGTGTTTTCAAGATTTACCCACTGGTCGGCATTATGGAATCATTAACTTCCGTAAATAAATCGCGTATTCAACAAGCCTTCCAAAAAGCCTTAAATAGCTATGATGAACATGCGTTAATTCAACAAAAAATGAATATTAAGTTAATGATGCATTTGCAAGACTATTTACCAAATGGGTCATTAGATAGCGTTTTGGAACTAGGTTGCGGGTCTGGTATGTTGAGTACGTTGTTGCAGAAACAGATTTCAGCCAACTATTGGTTATTTAATGATTTGTGCGATGTGCGCACTCTACTCACTGAAAAGCTGATTCAACCCTTTGATTTTTATTGTGGTGATGCAGAGAACTTTCCTTTTCAACGACGATTTGACTTGATTGCAAGTGCATCCGCCGTGCAATGGTTTCACCAACCCGACGCTTTTATCGCCCATTGCAAAACAGGCTTGAAAACAAACGGATTATTGGCGGTTGCAACCTTTGGCGAAGACAATTTGAAAGAAGTCCGCCAGATCACAAATATAGGATTAAATTACCCGACTTTATCCCAATGGCAAAATTGGTTAGCCAATGATTTTGAGCTTTTATGGTGTGAGGATTTTAATGTAATACTAGACTTTGATACACCATTGGATGTACTCAAACATCTGAAATATACCGGTGTAACAGCGACTAACCAAAAAAATTGGACAAGAAAAAATCTCAATGGATTTATTGGCGATTACTTGTCGGCGTTCAGTATGCCGTCGGACAAAGTGCGCCTGACTTATCATCCGTTATTTTTTATCGCACGCTATTCTCACATAGAAAATCAGTAAGGAATATTTATGGGCAAGGTTATTTTTATATCTGGCATTGATACTGATGTGGGAAAAACGATTGCCACAGGCATTTATGCTAAAAAATTGATGGAACAAGGCTGTTCCGTGATTACACAAAAAATGATTCAAACAGGCTGTAAAAATATCGCTGATGATTTACTTGTGCATCGAAAGATTCAAGACATTGATTTAACGGAAGAAGATTTACAAGGCAAAACCTGCCCTTATGTTTTTGAATATCCTTGTTCGCCACATTTAGCTGCAAAGCGAGAAAGTAGAAAAATTGAAGCAAAAATCATTGAAAAATCTACCGCACTTTTGGCAGAAAAATATGATTATGTACTATTGGAGGGTGCTGGTGGCTTAATGGTACCTTATTGTGAAGAAGAGACGACGTTGGATTATATCCAGTTAAATAATTACCCTTTAATTTTAGTGACATCGGGAAAACTAGGCAGTATAAACCATACATTATTAAGTTTAGAGGCTTGTCGTACTCGAGGTATTTCAGTATTAAGTGTAATGTATAACGGTTACCCAGAATATGATCCTATTATTAGTCAAGAAACCCAACGCTATTTAAAACGTTATCTTGAAAAACATTTTCCTGAAACAGGATTTGAATACTTTGGGTGTATTGAAATTTAAGCTCAAGGAAAAGTGTGATAGACTCGCGCAAGTTTTTGATGGGATTATCTGCCGCTAAAGTGCGGTTAAAACGAGTAAAAAATGAACAACTATTTATTAAAATGCGAAAATATCAATAAATTTTATCAAGAGGGCGAAAATCAAACGCAAGTGTTAAAAGGCGTTTCTTTTTCTATGGAACCTGCAGAGTTGGTTGCGATTGTGGGGAGTTCAGGTTCAGGGAAAAGTACTTTATTACATACTTTAGGGGGACTTGATCAGCCAAGTAGTGGGGAAGTGTTTATTAATGGACAATCCTTGCAAAAAGCATCGGCTAATGAATTAGCTGCTTTGCGTAATCGTTATTTAGGATTTGTGTACCAATTCCATCATTTAATGGCGGATTTTACCGCACTTGAAAATGTGATGATGCCGATGTTGATTGGTCATCAAAATAAAACTGAAGCGAAAGATCGCGCTGAAAAAATGCTAAGTGCGGTGGGATTAAGCCATAGAATTACCCATCGTCCTTCTGCGCTTTCTGGTGGGGAACGTCAGCGTGTGGCGATTGCGCGTGCTTTAGTGAATAATCCATCGTTAGTTTTAGCGGATGAACCCACAGGAAATCTCGATCACAAGACCACTGAAAGTATTTTTGAGCTGATTCAACAACTTAATCAAGAACAAAATATCGCCTTTTTATTAGTCACTCACGATATGGGGCTTGCGGAAAAATTATCACGCCGTTTAGTTATGCAAGATGGTCTTTTGAAGGAGGGGGCGTGATGAATACGCCGTTTTTTATTAGCTGGCGTTATCAACGTGGCAAACAAAAAAATCCTTTAGTCGCGTTAATTGCAAAATTCTCTGCAATTGGTATTGCATTGGGTGTTGCAGTTTTAATTGTTGGCTTAAGTGCGATGAATGGTTTTGAGCGTGAGCTTAATCAACGGATTTTGGCAGTCGTGCCGCATATTGAGATTTTTTCTGCGCATCAAGCGAAAGATCCCACAATTCATCATTGGCAAAATTTAGAAAAACGCCTACAACAAAATCCACAAATTAAAGGAATCTCTCCTTTTGTTAGCTTTACGGCATTGGTAGAAAATGGCTCAAAATTGAAAGTTGTTCAGGTCAAAGGTGTTGAAAAACAAGCAGAAGATAAGGTAAGTTCAATTGGCAATTTTGTACAAGAGCAAGGTTGGAACAAATTTGAGAAAGAAGGCGGATTGGTCTTGGGAGCGGGTATCGCTAAAGAACTTGATGTAAAAGTAGGGGATTGGATTACCTTGCTTATTTCTCAGCAAAACGGCGATGAACAATTTGCTCAACCAACTCGTGAGCCAGTGCAAGTTACCGCTATTTTACGCTTAGATGGTCAGCTTGATTATAGTTATGCCTTATTGCCGCTTGCTCAAGCACAAACCTTTTTGACTTATCAACCTGATCAAATTACAGGTGTTGAATTGAAATTAGATGATCCTTTTTCTGCGAGAAATCTGGATTTATCAATGCTTAATGATTATCCGCAGATGCTATATATGCAAAATTGGATTAGTAAATTTGGTTATATGTATCGCGATATTCAGCTTATTAGAACCGTAATGTATATCGCAATGGTGCTTGTGATCGGTGTTGCGTGTTTTAATATTGTTTCTACGCTGATTATGGCGGTAAAAGATAAGCAGGGCGATATTGCCATTATGCGCACGCTTGGGGCGAATAATGCGTTTATCAAACGTATTTTTATTTGGTATGGCTTACAGGCAGGAATGAAAGGTTGTTTAATTGGAATTGTGTTAGGCATTATACTTGCATTAAATCTTACAACCTTTATTCAAGGTATTGAGTGGGTTATCGGTAAGAAATTATTATCGGGCGATGTGTATTTTGTGGATTTCTTGCCAAGCGAGTTACATTGGTTGGATGTTTTGATGGTTTTAGTTGCAGCACTTGCATTGAGTTTAATGGCAAGCCTTTATCCAGCAAGCCGAGCTGCTAAATTACAACCTGCACAAGTATTAAGTAGCCATTAATTTCGAGAGTACAGCACAAAAGTGCGGTATTTTTTTATCTTTTATTTACTTAATTATTTCGTTTTATTCAGCTTGCAAGAGAGTTGTAAAGATAGTTTAATAGGGAATTCGTAGGTTTTATTCTAAAAAAAACATATCGAACTAGTTTACTAGTACAAAAATAAGTGTAGATTAGCTACATAATGAAAACACAACATTTGAAAGTTTGAGAGTGATATATGGCTAAAGAGAAAATTGAAATTGTCGTGGCAAACGACGATACGCGAATTGAAAAAGTCGATCAGGTGTTACCACCCATTGCCTTATTAGAAAAATACCCAGCAAGTGAACAGGCTGCGGCGTTAGTGAAGCAAACTCGTCATGAGGCACATAATATTATTCATGGTAAAGATGATCGTTTATTAGTCGTGATTGGGCCTTGCTCTATTCATGATCCGAAAGTTGCCATTGAATATGCGACTCGTTTAAAACCATTACGTGAAAAATACAAAGATAGCCTTGAAATTATTATGCGTGTGTATTTTGAGAAACCGCGTACAACGGTGGGTTGGAAAGGTTTAATTAATGATCCATATTTGAATGATACTTATCGTTTAAATGATGGGTTACGCATTGCACGGAAATTACTTTCAGATATTAATGATCTTGGTGTGCCTGCAGCGGGCGAGTTTTTAGATATGATTACACCTCAGTATTTGGCAGATTTTATGAGCTGGGGGGCGATTGGGGCTAGAACAACAGAATCACAAGTTCATCGTGAGTTGGCTTCAGGTTTATCTTGTGCTGTTGGGTTTAAAAATGCCACTAATGGTGGTGTGAAAGTCGCTTTAGATGCAATTGGTGCGGCGGAAGCTCCCCACTATTTCTTATCTGTCACTAAATTTGGTCATTCTGCAATTGTTTCTACAAAAGGGAATGAAGATTGCCATATTATTTTACGAGGTGGAGATAAAGGTCCTAACTATAGTGCTGAAGATGTAGAAAAAGTTTGTGCTGATATTGAAAAAACAGGGCGTATTCCACACGTTATGGTTGATTTTAGCCATGCAAACAGCAGTAAACAATATAAAAAGCAAATGGATGTTTGCCAAGACGTATGTAATCAGATTGCATTTGGTTCTAAACAAATCTTTGGCGTAATGGTGGAAAGCCATTTAGTGGAAGGTCGTCAAGATTTAGTTGATGGCAAAGCGCAGACTTATGGACAAAGTATTACGGATGCGTGCATTGGATGGGAAGATTCTGAAAGATTATTGCAACAACTTTCTGATGCAGTTATTGCTAGACGTAAAGCGACGAGTAATTAATTGAAATATAATCTAGATACTAGATAGAAGTGCGGTTGATTTTCACCGCACTTTTTTATTTGCTTTTAACTACGCTGCCCATTTCATTTTATTGCGACGTTTCATTTGATGAATCGTATTGGTTACGGTGCCGACAATAGGTAAATTTGACCAATCTTTTGTATTTATATTTTGTGTTGTGGAATCCAATGCCATAAAAAGGTAATTGCCGCTATGCGTCATAAATTCATAGACATGAAATTCGTTATTTTCTTCTAGCACAACAAGATCACCAGAATAAAGATCGTCATTTTTTTCGACGACTAACATATCGCCGCTTTCAATTCCCCAAGCCAACATATTTGGGTTAGTTATATGAATAAAACAAGTTTGTTTTGGACGTTTGATACAGTAAAGATTTAAATCTAATTTTTTGTTGAATTTAAGGTTATCTTCTATATCACTGAAAAAAGGCAGTGGATTATAAGAAAAATCCATTTCATATTGTGTAGCCAAAGTTTGGTTGTTCATTCTCTTATCTCCTGTTAAATAATATGGATAAATAACCTTTTACCTTGTTCTTTTGTACAGTTAAATTTTACTGATATTTCATACAGGGTGTCAATAGGTTAAATAAAAAATTTTTTTATAAGTATGTTTTTAGAGAATATCTAATAACTTTAGAAAAAAGTTCACTTTTAGAGTGAAAAATAATAAAAATATTTTCTTTCATTAAAATTTTACGCTATCTTTAATCCCCCTAGGTGGATTGGTAACAATCTGAAGTTAAATTTACTAAAAGAAAGATAAAAATATGAACACATCACGTCTATTTAGTCTGTTATTTCAGGGTAGTTTGGTAAAACGAATTGCCGCTGGCTTGGTTCTTGGTATTGTTGTTGCATTGATTTCAGCACCATTACAAGAAACCATTGGTTTTAATCTTGCTGAAAAAGTTGGCGTATTAGGTACGATTTTTGTAAAAGCTCTGCGTGCCGTTGCACCAATTTTAATTTTCTTTCTTGTTATGGCTGCCCTTGCAAACCGTAAAATTGGTACGAAAAGCAATATGAAAGAAATAATTGTGCTTTACCTTTTAGGCACATTCTTAGCTGCATTTGTTGCTGTTATTGCTGGTTTCGTATTCCCAACGGAAGTTGTACTTGCAACCAAAGAAGATGCAAGCTCAGCACCGCAAGCTGTTGGCCAAGTTTTATTTACCCTTATCTTAAACGTGGTAGATAATCCATTAAATGCAATTTTCAAAGCAAACTTTATTGGTGTATTAGCATGGTCTATCGGTTTAGGTTTGGCTTTACGTCATGCATCTGATGCAACTAAGAACGTATTATCTGATTTTGCAGAAGGCGTATCAAAAATTGTTCACGTGATTATTTCTTTTGCACCATTTGGTGTATTCGGTTTAGTGGCTGAAACCTTATCTGATAAAGGTTTAGTCGCATTAGGCGGTTATGTGCAATTACTTGCTGTATTAATTGGTACGATGTTATTTACTGCTTTTGTTGTAAATCCTATTTTAGTTTATTGGAAAATCCGTCGTAATCCTTACCCATTAGTGTGGACTTGTGTACGCGAAAGTGGGGTAACTGCATTCTTCACTCGTAGTTCTGCAGCAAATATTCCAGTGAACATTGAATTAGCAAAACGCTTAAATCTTGATGAAGAAACTTATTCTGTTTCTATTCCATTGGGTGCGAACATTAATATGGCGGGTGCGGCGATTACTATTACTATCTTAACTTTAGCCGCAGTTCATACACTAGGCTTAGAAGTTTCCTTCGTTAGTGCGCTTTTATTAAGTATTGTTGCAGCACTTTGTGCTTGTGGTGCATCTGGCGTAGCGGGCGGTTCATTATTATTAATCCCATTAGCATGTAGCTTATTTGGTATTTCTGATGATGTAGCAGCACAAATGATCGGTGTTGGTTTTATTATCGGTATTTTACAAGACTCAACCGAAACAGCATTAAACTCATCAACTGACGTATTATTTACTGCGGCAGTATGTATGGAAGAAGAACGTAAAAACGCAGCATAATGATGATGCAAATAAGAGAGCGGGCTATGCCCGCTTTTTTTTATGTGATTTTATATGCAAAGTGCGCTCTATTTTGATAGACTTCTGTCACGTTTTATTTCCCTACAAATAGGTAAGAAAAATGAATCACTTAATTATTTTTGCTCACCCTAATTCAGTGCGTAGTTTTGGGCGAGCGATTGCCAATCGTATTGAGCAAATTAGTCAAGAAAATGGTGTAAATGTATTTTTTCGTGATCTTTATGAAATGAATTTCAATCCAATTTTATCTCATGAAGAATTGCAGAATGCTAACAAAGGTATTATTCCAGAAGATATTCAGCAAGAGCATGATTTTATTCTTCAAGCAGATTTAATTACGTTGGTTTATCCCCTTTGGTGGATGGGGTTCCCAGCAATTTTGAAAGGATATTTAGATCGCGTATTAAGTCACGGTTTTGCCTATAAAACGGAAAACGGCGAATCAGTGGGGTTGCTAAAAAATAAGCAAATGCAGCAATTTATTACGATTGGCAGTAATGTTGATCAATATAAAGAATTTGGTGTGGATAAATCGCTTAATCATTGTTTGATTAATGGATTATTCAATTATTGTGGAATTGAAAATGTCGAGTTTGAATTATTTGGAGATATTCATTTAATTGATGATGAGGCTCGTAAGGCGATGATTGAACTTGCTGCTCAAAAAACTCAAGCAAAATTGACCGCACTTTTAAAGGAAAAAGAGTAATGTCTGAAAAACAAATTAATAATTTTTCATTAATTAGTCGATTATTCGGTAATCTTTTTTATCGTTCTCCAACAGATAAAGTACTCGCTGACGCATTTGTTTGGTTACAACAAAAAGGTTTGAGTCAAGTTTGGGCGTTAGATACTGATAAAGAAAGTGAATTAGCACTGAATAGCTTGCAAGTTAAAATCGATCTCAATTTATTGAACGAAGAGTATCAAAAATTATTTGGTGCGAATGGGAAAGTGATGACGGCTATTTCAGCTTATGGCATTGATGTTGAAGAATTTGTGAATTTTCGCCTTGTACGCAATATGCCAGAGGTGGAAAGTGCGGATCATTTTGCTTTATTATTGCTCACTGCTTCTTGGCTTGAAGATAATTCGGATTCTTTAGTGGCTCAACAAGAATTCTTTGAAACTTTTTTACTGCCTTGTGCAGCGAAGTTTTTAACTCAAGTTGAAACGCAAGCAACTTTGCCTTTTTATCGTGCATTGGCCCTTCTTACACGAGAAATATTGGCAGCGATGGCGGATGAATTGGAAGAAGAGTAGGCAATATTTTGCTTTCCTCTAAGTCTTGAGGAAAGCAAGCAATATTTTATAGATAGGTTACAAAATCTTTTGTATCAATAATACGGCATTCACGTTCGGCTTTCTCCATACTTGTGCCAATCATGACTAACGCAATCACACGATCTTGTTCACGACATCCGAACGCTTCTCGTAATGCAGTGCCATTAACCCATTTCCCTGAAATCCACACATTATCAAATCCTTGTGCTTGTGCAGCCAGTTGTAATCCATAAGTTGCACAACCTGCACTCAACATTTGTTCCCAATCTGGCACTTTAGCGATAGTTGGATCGATTTTTGCTACCACGCCAATAACCATAGGTGCGCGATGTGCTAGGTTTTCGGCTTTCATCAATTTTTCTTCCCCAAGATCAAATTCTACAACGGCAGCTTTAAGTAGCGTTTCTAATTTATTTAAGCTCTCATTTTCCATTACAATAAAATGATAAGGATGTAATTTTCCGTGATCTGGCACACGCATTGCTGCTTCGAAAATACGCTCAAGCTGTTCTGCATTAGGTGCAGGTACGGTCAATTTTTTGTTTGATTTTCTTGTGGTTAAAAGTGTAAGTGCATCCATTTTATTATCCCTTATAAGTAAAAGTGCGGTGGATTATAGCATAGTTTTTGACAAGGCTTTGTGATACGCTAGTACAAATTTTTTAAAGGTAATTTGTATGTTTCGAGTATTAAAATTTTGTTGGAAAGTGCTGTGTTTCATTCGTGATCTTGTGATGAATGTTGTGTTTTTAGGCTTTGTACTATTGCTAGTGGCGATTATTAGCTTTTCAAGTGGCGGGAAAAAATCTACTGCATTAACGAGCGAAGGCGCATTATTGCTCAATTTAGATGGTTATTTAGCGGACAACCGAGATGAAACACTTCGTTGGCAAGATGCGTTAAGCGAATTGAATGGCGAGCATGTCCCTAGAAAAATTTCGACGTTTGATGTGGTATTTGCCATTCAACAAGCGGAAGATGATCCTAAAATTAAAGGATTAGTGCTAGATCTTAATTATTTTGAAGGGGCAGATTTACCCGCATTAGATTTTATTGGTGGGGCTATCAGTCACTTTAAAGATGCAGGGAAACCAGTGATCGCCTATGCAGATAATTATTCACAAGGACAATATTATTTAGCGAGCTTTGCTGATGAAATTTATTTAAATTCAATTGGAAGCGTGGATATTCACGGTTTATCGCAAGAGAATTTGTATTTTAAAGAGATGCTAGACAAATTAGCCGTTACACCACATATTTTCCGCGTGGGGACTTATAAATCAGCAGTTGAACCATTTTTACGCAACGATATGTCGGCTGAGGCAAAAGCAAATATGCAACGTTGGTTAGGCGAAATGTGGAATAATTATGTTTTATCCGTCAGTGAAAATCGTAATATTAAGAAAGATCGCATTTTGCCGAATGCGAAACAGTATCTTGCAGAACTTAAAGCGTTAAAAGGCAATAGTACGGCATATGCACAACAACGTGGATTAGTAACTGATGTTGTAACTCGTTTAGATTTAGATAAAAAATTTACCGCACTTTTTGGCAAAGGAAGTGATGGAAAAGCGAACCTTATCGAATTTGATGATTATTTGACTCAACTGCCTGATCGTTTAGAACATTACAACGTACCGAATAAAATTGCGGTTGTGAATGTTGAAGGAACGATTATTGATGGAGAAAGTGATGAAGAAAATGCTGGTGGCGACACCATTGCGCGAATTCTTCGTAAAGCCCACGATGACAATTCTGTGAAAGCCGTGATTCTACGCGTTAATTCACCTGGCGGAAGTGCTTTTGCTTCTGAAATTATCCGACAAGAAACTGAAAACTTACAGAAAATTGGAAAGCCTGTCATCGTATCTATGGGTGCAATGGCAGCATCAGGTGGTTATTGGATTTCATCCACTGCAGATTATATTATTGCCGATGCAAATACAATTACGGGTTCTATCGGTATTTTCACGATGTTCCCGACTTTCGAAAATAGTATTAAGAAAATAGGCGTGCATGCAGATGGTGTTTCAACCACTGAATTAGCTAATACATCTGCGTTTTCTCCATTAGCAAAACCCGTGCAAGATATTTATCAAACAGAAATTGAGCACGGTTATGACAGATTTTTAGAAATTGTCAGCAAAGGTCGTCAGCTTTCTAAAACACAAGTAGATAAACTGGCTCAAGGTCAGGTTTGGTTGGGCAGTGATGCATTCCAAAATGGTTTAGTGGATGAGATCGGTTCTTTTAATGAAGCAGTTAATAAAGCAGAGCAATTAGTGAATCAACGCCAAGATACTGCCGTGCAGGATTTTAGTGTGGAATGGTTTACAGATGATAATGTTAGTTTAATTAGCACCTTATTACGCGATACTAAAAAAGGTACGCAAGAGCAGTTAGTTAAATGGCTTGGTCTGCCGGCTCCAATTCAAAAATTACAAAAAGAATTGAATGTATTAACTAAATTTAATGATCCTAAAGGTCAATATTTGTATTGCTTGAATTGTGGAAAGGTTCAGTAATAATTGAAAAAGGGCAGAATTAAATCTGCCCTTTCGCTTACAAAATATACGCTTCTTGAATATGATGTGGCTTTTGGTCTTCTTCTGGTGGAAGCTTCATATAATCTCCATAATATTGCGTTAAGTGTTCGTGATATCCATTCATTACTTGAAATTGTCGTCCTTCAAATTCTTTATAAACAATGTGATTAAAATATTCTTTCGGCATATAAGATTTTTGCCAACCACCGTAGTCAGATAATACAAGACCAATATAATCGCATTGTTTTATCGGATATTTTATTTGGAATTGTGCTAAATTTTTTTGCATTTTGGAAAATAAAAAGTGGCTTAATTTACCAAGTATCGTTCTTTGCAAAGTATTTTCTTTTGATCTTAACCATCTTTTCTTACAAGAAGAAAATCGAAGTTTAATTCTTCGGTGCTTTTTCATCAGTGGGTAAATGATCTTTGGTTCATTCGGTACACCATCGTAGATAAATATATCCATAAACATCGGGCTTTTTCTTCCCTTAGCATCTGTTATTTGAGTGCGACAATCGAAAATTTTTGCCATTTCACCGGTATATTGAGCAAGTATATCTTCTGCCGTTTCCATATTGTAGTATTCGTGAGTTTCTTGAAACCAAACATCAACGAACCTTTGATATTCATCACGGTGCATATAAACATCAATATCATCATCCCAAGGGATAAAGCCTTTGTGGCGTATTGCACCGATTAATGTTCCACCACCAAGAGAATAGTGAATTTGGTGTCGCTCACATAATGCGTGGAAATAATCTAATATATTGAGACAAACGAGTTGTTGTTCTCTGAGCGTTAATTTTTTCATTATTTTTCCTTGTTTGGTGTCAATTTTTGTAAAATGTGGTGATAGTCATCAAGGTTATCCATTTCAAATATATCATCACTGTTAAGTTGTTCCGTATAGATATTTAATTTCTCTATATATTCCATCGGAATGGTATCCCAATAAAGTTTTGGATTTTTTAACCGCACTTCACTTGTGTATTCTTTGAGCAAAGTTAGAATGATATCGCAATCCCGAGTTGTCCAATAAGATACCCCTGACAAGCTAGACTGGTTTAATGATCCAATCTCAATACGTATTACTTGCCCATTACTATTTAAAATCGGTAGCCATTCATTGTGCGTTTTAGAACGGATAACCGTGAAATATTTGCTGTGTGATGGTTTCGTTAGAAAAATATTACGATTAAGCACTACATCCGCATCAATAACATAACAATCACTAAAGAAGTCTTGTGCCAGAGAAAAGGAATAAATGCTGTTATATTCGCGATATTTTTCGTTGTAAATCAAGGTGCAGTCATATTTTTTCTTTAGATACTCGAATTGTTCGTGTAAATACCCTGTAACAATGACAATATTGTCGATATTTGCTTGACGTAGAAAAGTGAGTGTCCGTTCTAAGTTAGGTGTGCCGTGAATATCTAACAATGATTTATGTGTGCTTTGTGTGATGTCTTTAAAACGACTGCCTAATCCTGCAGCTAAAATAATCGCATTCATTTTTGTTCCCCTTTGTAATAAAGTGTAACGATCACTCCTGCACTTAATAATAAGGTGAGTAGTAAGGTAATGGGCTTAATTGGCTGTTTATAGAGCAGATAACCAAGTCCAATTGCCCATACAGAATATGTGATATTTAATGCCATTGCTTTGATTGGTTTTAACAGATAAATCGCTTGGTAATAGCAGCAGTAAGATAATGCACCAAAGATTATTACACCAGCAATTTGTACATAATTAAAACTAAGTATATCTAGTGAGAAATTTTTCAAGGAAAGAATAAATAGAATCAATAAATAACCAATAGTTGAACCACATAGTCTTAAAAAATACACCTGAAGTCCAGAGAGAGAACGCATTGTATAGGAGGATATCACTATTTCAGATGACCACCCTAATATGCAAATGGCTAAAAAAATGAGACCGCTTGTATTGAAGTTTGCTTTTTGCCCGACTTCAATAGCCAACAATGCAGAAGCAATAACCGCCAATCCAAATCCAAACTGCGCTGTTCTAGAGATTTTTTCTTTTAGAATCCAATAAGACATTAACGCAGCGAAAACAGGAAAGAGAGATGAAAGCGGTGCCGCATAATAGATCGTTAAATAATGAATGCTTAATAAATAGGCAGACATTCCTATTGGCCCACCTAATACGCCAGATAACGCAGGTTGCCAAAAAACGCCTTGAAAATCTACCGCACTTTTTCGCCATAATGTTATGCCGATAACTAATAACGAGCAAAAATCAATTAAAAAAAGCAATGAAATTATTTTCCCTAATGCATCATATTCACTTAATGGCAATTCATTATATAACAATCCAGATAATGCCCAAAATACAGCGGACAGTATGCCAAAGAGATAGCCACGCATTATGGCAATTCCTCTAACAGTTTAAATGCTGCGTCTAAGCGTTTTAATGCATAATCGCCAAAATTCTCGCCGTGTTCTTCTTTTACTTTTGTCCATAAAAACCACAATACATTTTGGCAAAAGCGATGGATTTTTAACCGTTTGTGAGCGATTTGAAATTCTGTCTTGTGATATTTATTTGTCTGATTGCAATAGGTTTCTAATAGAAAATCAGCAGCTTCTTTCGATAAATGAGCTTCCTCAATGATAGTAGCTATATCAAATAGCGGATCATTTAAGCCCGAATATTCCCAATCGATAAAAAATAGCCGATCATCTTGTAATAACATATTTTCAGGGACTAAATCATTGTGGCACGGACGTAAAATTATCTCTTTATTGATTTCTTCAAATTGCCAAAATACAGCTGAAAGTTTATCCATTCTAGAATCAGCTTGATAAAAAGCGGATTTGTTTTCTAGCAATGAAAAATATTGGCGAAACTCATCGAATACGCTAAATACATTACGGAAAACAAATTCACTATTGTGTAAACGATATAAATTATTCACAACTTGAGACAAACAACTTTGTTCGTTTAATTGTATCTGGCTTAAAGTATTACTATTTTCTAAATAACGAGTCAGTTTTACGCCACTTTTGGCATCTAATACGGGAGTTTCTACATTCAAGCCAGCACGATATGCCTGAGCATTATTGAATGCCTCATATTCTCGATTTATAAGTGATAAATTTACGGCATTAGGGATCCGTAATACAAACTTAACTCCAGAAATATTAAGTAGAACATTTTGATTGGTCATTCCTCCAATGGAGGAAAAAGGAATGGAATGCTGATGAAGAAAATGAAATACTTCTTCAGGCTTGTAGCAAGTTTTAACAAATCCTACAATTTGATTGATTGATTGATTGATTGATTGATTGATTGCATAGCATTTTTGTATTCATTTTTATATTTAAATTTTGTTTGATTTTAACACGTTAAAGTTATTTTTGTAAGGCTCTGAATCTTATGAATTTATTCAACTTTTGAACCTTTCAACCACTTTTTTACCCAAGCTCGGTTAGCTGAAAGATTATGTAATATGCCTTCGCTTATTGGTAATGGCTCGCCATAAATGATTGAAGCTAAGGTTTCGCCTAATAGTGGAGCAGAGGTAAGCCCGCGAGAACCTAAGGCTGCGATTAAGAAAATATTCTGAAAATTGGCCGCACTTTGGATAGGTTGTTTACGGCGGCGGAGGTTAAATAGATTGTAATAATCCGCTTGTTGCTGTTCAAAATGAGGCACGTTTCCCACCATTGGGGCAAGATCTCTTACAGAGCAGCGGATGCCTACACGAGCGAGATTATCTGATGTATTCACATCTTGAGTCCAAGGTTGGGCGATATTTTGTTGGAGTTTTTGTTGGTTTTCTTGTTGTTCTTGTTCACTAAAGTGGCGATCAACATTATCACGAACATGGCTTGCGCCGATGCAATGTGAGGTTTTTAATTGATTGGCTGGAGTAAGATAGCCATCATAACAAAGCACAGATTTCAGTTTGAGTAAGTTTTCTGATGTTGGAATTTGGCTGACTTGCCCGCGGATAGGGTAGAGCGGTAGCTTTTCTGTTTGAACAAAATCAGTAATTTTATATCCGTTCGCCAGAATGACGACTTCATGACAGTATTTTTGACCTTGCATATTTTTTAGTTCCCAACCTTTTTCTAGCTGAGAAAGTGCGGTAATTTTTTGTGAGGTTTTAATGATGACACCCTGCTTTTCAAGAAATGAAAAGGCATTTTGAACAAATTGTCTTGGTGCAAGCCAAGCCCCTTGTTCAATCCAACCGCCTTCGCAATTAAGCGGTAATCCCACTTTTTCACTGAGTTGTTCAGCATTCAGCATTTGGAAGATTTCGTTCGGCAAACCAAGCTGAGAAATCTTTGCTAATTTGACCGCACTTTTTTCGTTGTAAGCACATAGTGCCACGCCACAAAATTCGTGTTCAAACGCTATGTTTTGTGCGATTGCCCAATCAAGTAATTGGCGACCGTAACTGAAAGCGTGTAGGTAAAAATCAACGGTGAGCGCATTATCATCGCTAAGTTGCGGATAAAATGCGCCTTGTTTATTGCCTGAGGCATTGAGAGCGAGCGCATCATCTTCACAATAAATAGTGACTTTTGCCCCGCGTTTTACTAAGGAAATGGCTGCACAAAGAGAAGCAATACCACCGCCGATAATAGCGACATCTTGTTTTTCCATTTTCGCAGGCTGAGCAAGATACCAAGGTGTGGAAAGTGCGGTAGATTTTGATTGTATTTTTAGCCCACTTAAACATTCCCGTTTTTTGCCGAAGCCTTTACGTTTTGTCACATTAAAGCCTGCGGATTCAAGTCCTTTTCTGACCGCACTTGCTGCGGTGAAGGTAGCAAAAGAACCATTGGGTTTCGTGAAACGAAACATTAAGTTATAGAGATCATCATTCCACATTTCAGGATTTTTACTCGGCGCAAAGCCATCTAAAAACCAAGCATTAATACGTTCATTCATATAATCGCCAAGTTGTGGCAAGTTTTCTGATACATCACCAAACCATAAATCTAAGGTTGTCTCTTCAAAATGAATACGATGACAACCTAGAATCAATGAAGGCCAATAACGTTGCAAATGAGCACTTAAATCTTCAAACTGCGGATAGGCAAGATGCGCTTGCAAAAGTGCGGTGATTTTTAGCGGATATTTTTCAAAGGAAATAAAATTTAGGCGTTTTAAAGGATGATTCTCGTGTTGCTGGCGAAATTCACGGAACAATTTGGTTACCGCAAAGAAATTTAATCCTGTACCAAATCCTGTTTCAGCGATGACAAAATTAGCTTCTTTGTGTGTTATCCAACGTTCCCAAAGTTGATTACCTTGTAGAAAAACATAATCGGTTTCTGCCAATCCATTTTCGTTAGAAAAATAGACATCATCGAATTGATCTGAGACGGGAATATGGTTTTGGTTGAAGTGAATCTCTGCATGTTGGACGCTAAAGGTCATTTTTTATTCCTTTCTTGCCTAATGAAATTTGCGTATAATAACGCGATTTTCTGAACTGGTCGAACAAATGAATTATTGCTTGAAATATTTTTATTTCATAGTAATTTTGAGTCGTTATTTTTACATATAAAACAATAAGGAAGAAGCAATGAGAAGAACTGTAATTACAGGCTTTGGGATTATTTCAAGTATCGGTAACAACAAAGAAGAAGTATTGGCTTCATTAAAAGCAGGGAAATCAGGTATTGAAGTTGTGCCTGAGTTTGTAGAAATGAATATGCGTAGCCATGTTGCCGGAACAATCAAATTAAACCCAAGCGAGCACATTGATCGTAAAGTGTTCCGTTTTATGGGTGATGCAGCGGCTTATGCTTATCTTTCTATGCGTGAAGCGATTGAAGATGCAGGCTTAACAGAAGATCAAGTTTCTAATGATCGTACTGGTTTAGTGATTGGTGCAGGTACGGGCTCTGCACATAATCAATTAGTGGCTTGTGATGCGGTTCGTGGCCCTCGCGGTGTAAAAGCGATTGGTCCTTACGCTGTAACGAAAACCATGGCATCAAGTGTTTCAGCTTGTTTAGCAACACCTTATAAAATTCGTGGTGTGAATTATTCTATGAGTTCTGCTTGTGCAACCTCTGCACATTGTATTGGTCATGCGGTTGAATTAATTCAATTAGGCAAACAAGATATCGTTTTTGCTGGTGGTGCAGAAGAATTATCTTGGGAATGTGCTACTGAGTTTGATGCAATGGGTGCAGTTTCAACTAAATACAATGAAACGCCAGAAAAAGCATCTCGTGCTTATGACGCAAATCGTGACGGTTTCGTTATTGCAGGTGGTGGTGCTGTTGTGGTTGTGGAAGAATTAGAACATGCACTTGCTCGTGGTGCAAAAATCTACGCTGAAATTGTAGGTTATGGCGCAACTTCTGATGGTTACGATATGGTTGCACCAAGTGGTGAAGGTGCAGAGCGTTGTATGAAACAAGCAATGGCAACTGTCGATACCCCAATTGATTACATCAACGTACATGGCACATCTACACCAGTAGGTGACGTGAAAGAATTAGGTGCAATCAAAAATGTATTTGGTGACAAAATTCCAGCGATTTCTTCAACTAAATCAATGACTGGTCACTCTTTAGGTGCGGCGGGTGCACACGAAGCAATTTACACGTTATTAATGTTGGATAATGATTTTATTGCACCAAGTATTAATATCGAAACCTTAGATGAAGCCGCTGAAGGCTGTAACATCGTTACTGAGACGAAAGAAAATGCAGGATTACAAACTGTCATGTCAAACAGCTTTGGTTTTGGTGGTACAAATGCGACATTAATTTTTAAACGTTATAACGGTTAAAACTCTTCTATGAAAAAAGCCACTTTCGATTGAAAGTGGCTTTTTTGTATAAATTAAAAAGAAAAATTAAGCAACGATACCAAATTGTTCTTTCATTAATGCTTCAAAATCAGTGCAACCACCAATTGGTTTTTCATCAATAAAAATTTGTGGTACGGTTTCTACTGGTTTACCAACAGATTTTGATAAATCTTCCTTAGTAATGCCTTCTGCGTGAATATCCACATAACGATAGTCAAAATCAGCAACTTCGCCTTTTAATTTTTCAGCAAGGTTTTTTGCTCGTACGCAGTAAGGGCAGCCAGGACGACCAAAAATAACAACGAACATAAGATTTCCTTTTTTGAGTTAAAATTCTAGGTAATTCTACTGATTTTTATCATCTACATAAAGCGTTTTTATTCGTGTAATATACGGAACATCGTAGATAATAAATTAAATGTTATGAAATTATTAATGCTTTGCCGAGAACCTCGTCTTTATAGTTGCCAACGCTTAAAAGAAGCGGCTAAACATCAAGGGCATGAGATGGATATTTTAGATCCGAATCACTGTTTCTTAAAACTCTCGCAAAATCCACCGCACTTTCAGATTTTTTATCAAGAAAATTCTGAGTCGAAACCTTATTTATTGTTTGATTATGATGCAGTTTTGCCTCGATTTGGCACAACGAGTACGCAAATGGGATGTTCAGTCTTACAGCATTTTGAAGGCAAAGGGACTTTTTGTTTAAATTCATCTCAGGCATTTTTAAATGCACGTGATAAGTGGAAAAGTTTGCAACTTTTGCTGAAGGCTGGTGTTCCTGTTCCCAATTCACTTTTAAGTGGTGGTGAAGTACAAGCTCAGGCGACGATACCTCATATCAGTTCGCCGACAATTTTAAAAACGCTAAATGGTTCACAAGGAATTGGGGTAATTTTAGCTGAAAAGCCACAAAGTGCGGTGAGCATTATGGAAGCTTTTAAGCAAACCAATATATCTATGCTACAGCAAGATTTCATCGAAGAAGCGGGCAATGCGGATATTCGTTGTTTTGTGATGGGTGATCAAGTGGTAGCAACGATGCAGAGAATTGGGCAAAATGGTGAGTTTCGAGCGAATTGTCATCGTGGCGGAAAAACCGAAAAAATTACCCTAAGCGATGACGAGAAACAGATAGCTATTCGAGCTACAAAAGCTATCGGTTTAGATGTAGCTGGCGTGGATTTAATTCGTTCAAAAAATGGATTATTGGTTTTAGAAGTGAATGCAAGCCCAGGCTTAGAAATGATTGAAAAAACAAGTGGGATTGATATTGCAGCTGAAATAATTGATTATATTGAAATAAATGCCTTTATCAATTCAAGATAAAGGCATTTCTCTAAAACATTGTCAATTTCAACCGCACTTTACGCGAGCATATTTACAACTGCAAATGAAACTTTTAATAGCGCAGCGTTGATTAAGTCGATAAAGAATGCTCCGACCATTGGAACGATTAAAAATGCTTTGTGCGATGGCCCAAAACGGCTGGTGACAGCTTGCATATTTGCGATTGCTGTTGGGGTTGCACCTAAACCAAAACCACAGTGTCCAGCACTTAATACGACGGCATCGTAATCTTTACCCATTGCTCGATAAGTAATGAAAATTGCAAAGGCAGCCATAAATGCTACTTGAATAGCCAGAACAATTAATACGTCAATTGCTAAACCTGCAAGTTCCCAAAGTCTTAATGACATTAAAGCAATTGCTAAAAAGATGGATAAGCCTACGCTACCTAATACGTCAATAGCGGATTCTGCTACTTGGAAACGGAAAATGTTGGTTAAAATATTGCGGACAATAACACCAGTGAATAAACACCATACGAAAGTTGGTAATTGGAGTGCAGTACCTTTTGTTTGTACATCTAAATATTGACCAATTAATAAACATACTGAAATCATTGCAATTGTTTCAATTAATGAACGTGCAGTAATTTTACGTTTATAAGTTGGGTGTTCAAATGCTTCTTGAATGTCATCAACTTCATCATTTTCAGGATTTTCGCCTTGTTTTTGGCGATTTAATAAGAAACGAGCGACAGGACCACCGATGATACCACCGAATACTAAACCGAAAGTTGCACAGGCAATGGCAATTTCAGTTGCACCTTGTAGATTAAATTGATGTGCAAATGTATCCGCCCAAGCAGCTCCAGTGCCGTGACCACCTGTTAAGGTTACTGAACCTGCAAGTAAACCATAAGCGGGATGGATTCCTAATGCCATTGAACTTGCAATGCCAATAACGTTTTGTCCGAAGATTAATAATGCAGCAATGAATAAAAATACAACGAGTGGCTTTCCGCCTTTAATTAGACGGGAAAAGTTGGCACTTAAACCGATAGAAGTAAAAAACACTAACATCATTGTGGTTTGTAGATTTTTATCAAAGTTAAAGGATGTTCCATCAATTTTGTGCCAAATTAAAAGACCAATGGCAACAATAAAGCCGCCAACAACTGGCTCTGGAATGTTAAATGTTTTTAATACATTAATGCGTTTAACCAAAAAATAGCCCAATAGCAAAACTAAGCTTGCTAATGCAAGGGTTTCATACGTGCTAAAAGTATAGCTCATAAATTGGATCTCCCTAAGTTATGTTTAAGTGATGTGTTGTGTTACGGCTCGACTACCATAATTTCAAGATTGGTATGTAATCCACGTGGTAATGTCGAACCTTTTCTGCCTCGTTCTGCGCGGAACTTTTGCAGATCTTCTGGTTTTAATACAATTTTTCGTTTTCCAGAATGAAATTCAAGACTTGCTTGATCTGAAATAAGCAATAATTTTGTCAATAGTTCGCTACGATCTTTTGCATTCGCTGCGGGAATAGTGATCATTTTATTGCCTTTACCTTTTGATAATACCGGTAAATCTTGTGCTGGAAAAATCAACATTCTGCCTGCTGATGTGATTGCGACAACAAGTGCGGTAGAATTTATCAATGTTTTAGGCTTCAACACTTTGGCATTTTCTGGTAAAGAAATCAAGGCTTTTCCAGTCTTGTTACGTGCAATTAAATCTTCAAATTTACAAATAAAACCATATCCCGCATCAGAAGCCATCAATAATTCTTGCTGTTCGCTGGCCATTACAACATATTCAATGGTCGCACCAGTGGGTAAATTGAGTTTACCTGTAAGTGGTTCGCCTTGGGAGCGAGCGGAAGGCAAGGAAAGCGGATCGAGTGCATAACTCCGCCCCGTGCTATCAATGAATACAACGGCTTGATTACTTTTGCCACAAGCGTGAGCTAGATAGCTATCGCCAGCTTTGTAGCTTAATGATTTAGGATCAATATCGTGTCCTTTTGCACAACGTACCCAGCCCATTTCTGATAAGATGACAGTAACTGGCTCTGCTGGCGTCATATCATTTTCAGAGATCATTTTGGCTTCTTCACGTTCGACCAGTTGAGACATACGTGGACTGGCATATTTTTTCGCATCTTCTTGAATTTCTTTTTTGATAAGCGTATTCAAACGGCGTTCTGATCCTAAAATTGCTTCTAAATTTAACCGCTCTTTTTCAAGTTCATCTTGTTCTGCTTTGAGTTGGTTTTCTTCTAATTTCGCTAAATGACGTAAGCGTAAATTTAAAATGGCATCGGCTTGTTCATCGCTTAAATTAAAGCGTGCCATAAGCTCTGCTTTTGGATCATCTTCGTGGCGTATAATTTCGATAACTTCATCAATATTTAAAAAGGCTATCATCAAGCCTTCTAAAATATGCAAGCGAGAGAGTACTTTATCTAAGCGATATTGAAGGCGACGAGTGACCGTTGTGCGACGGAAGTCAAGCCATTCATTTAAGATTTCTAATAAGCCTTTTACCGCTGGTTTATGATCAAGCCCGATCATATTCATATTTACACGGTAGCTTTTTTCAAGATCTGTGGTCGCAAATAAATGTGCCATTAAGGCATCAGTATCGACGCGATTTGAGCGAGGAACTAGCACAATGCGAATTGGATTTTCGTGATCGGCTTCATCTCGAATATCTTCTAGCATTGGCAGTTTTTTTGCCGTCATTTGTTCGGCTATTTGTGCAATAACTTTTGAGGGAGAAGATTGATGTGGAAGCGCAGAAATAATGATCTCGCCGTCTTCTTTTTTCCAAATTGCACGCATTTTTATTGAGCCACGGCCTTGCTCATAAATTTTACGAATTTCTGATTTTGGCGAAATAATTTCCGCTTCTGTTGGAAAATCTGGGCCTTGAACAATTTCAAGTACATCATCTAATCTCGCTTTAGGATTATCTAGCAACATTACTGCCGCATCAGCAATTTCGTTAATATTGTGTGGTGGAATATCTGTAGCCATCCCCACCGCAATACCTGTTGTGCCGTTCAATAAAATATGAGGTAAACGAGCAGGTAAATATTGTGGTTCAGCTAAGGTTCCATCAAAGTTTGGTTGATAATCTACTGTTCCTTGTCCGAGTTCATTCAACAAGATTTCAGAGATTTTAGATAGGCGAGATTCCGTATAACGCATGGCAGCGAAGGATTTTGGATCATCTGGTGCCCCCCAGTTACCTTGACCATCTACAAGTGGATAACGATAAGAGAAGGGTTGTGCCATTAACACCATAGCTTCATAACAAGCGCTGTCACCATGTGGATGGAATTTACCAAGTACATCACCGACGGTACGAGCAGATTTTTTGTATTTTGCCGTGGCATTTAAGCCAAGTTCAGACATCGCATATACAATACGACGTTGAACGGGTTTTAAACCATCACCGATAAAAGGCAACGCACGATCCATGATGACATACATAGAATAGTTGAGATAAGCCTTTTCAGTGAAGGTGCGTAGAGGCATTTGCTCAATGCCTTCATAGTTGATATTTGTCATTTTTGTTTCTGTTAATTGATATATTCTTAATTTATTAAAATTCAGATTTGCTGAGATTAATTTAGTCTAAACAGATAAATCAACCTGATCGCCTTTCGCTTGTAACCAATTTTTACGGTCTTCGGAACGTTTTTTCGCTAATAACATATCCATCAGTTCTAATGTATCTGAGCCTTGATCTTCCCCTAAATCATAAGTTAATTGAACGAGACGGCGCGTATTAGGATCCATTGTTGTTTCACGCAATTGCGATGGGTTCATTTCACCTAAACCTTTAAAACGTTGAACATTCGGTTTGCCTTTTTTATTTTTCAAGCGATCTAAAATCGCCTCTTTTTCACTTTCGTCTAATGCGTAGAAGACTTCTTTATTTAAGTCAATGCGATAAAGTGGTGGCATTGCTACGTAAACGTGACCGTCTTGTACCAATTTCGGAAAATGACGTAAGAACAGGGCGCAGAGTAGGGTGGCAATATGCAGACCATCGGAGTCAGCATCCGCGAGAATACAGACTTTGCCATAGCGAAGTTGTGATAAATCATTGCTGTCAGGATCGATCCCTAGAGCCACGGCGATATCGTGAATTTCTGTTGAACCTAATACTTGATCAGGGGAAACTTCCCATGTGTTTAAAATTTTCCCACGTAACGGCAAAATCGCTTGATATTCGCGATCACGCGCTTGTTTTGCTGAACCGCCCGCAGAGTCGCCCTCCACTAAAAATAATTCCGTTTTTTCTAAATCCTGCGAGCCACAATCAGCTAATTTTCCTGGTAATGCAGGGCCACTAACGAGTTTTTTTCGCACGACTTTTTTGGCGGCGCGTAATCGGCGTTGTGCAGAACTAATGGCAATTTCTGCTAATTTTTCAGCGTCTTGTACGTTTTGGTTGAGCCATAGGCTGAACGCATCTTTTAAAACACCGCTGACAAACACCGCACTTTGGCGTGATGATAAGCGTTCCTTTGTTTGCCCTGCGAATTGTGCATCCTGCATTTTAAGGGAAAGAATGTAAGAACAACGATCCCAAATATCATCGGCGGTAAGTTTTACCCCACGTGGTAATAGATTTCTAAATTCGCAAAATTCACGAATAGCATCTAATAAACCTTGGCGTAGGCCATTAACATGCGTTCCGCCTTGAATAGTCGGAATTAAGTTTACGTAGCTTTCGCCGATTAGTTCGCCACCTTCTGGCAACCAAAGTAATGCCCAGCTAACCGCTTCATTTGTTCCTTTAAATTCGCCAACAAATGGTTTTTCCGGAAGGGTTTCAAAGCCATTTACTGCTTCGATAAGGTAATCGGAAAGCCCATCTTCATATAACCAAATATCTTGAGTATTGTTTACTTTATCAATGAATTTGATTTCAAGCCCTGAGCAGAGTACCGCTTTCGCTCTTAATAAATGGCGTAGGCGGCTAACGGAAAATTTTGCGCTGTCAAAATATTTTGGATTCGGTTTGAAGTGAACAGTTGTTCCAGTTGTGCGTCTGCCACAAGTCCCGATAACTTCTAATTCTTCTACTTTACTGCCGTTTTCAAAGGCAATTTTATACACTTCACCATTGCGTTTAACTTGAATATCCACGCGTTCAGAAAGCGCATTCACCACAGAAATCCCCACACCGTGTAAACCTCCCGCAAATTCATAATTTTTATTGGAGAATTTACCACCAGCATGCAGTTTAGTCAGGATTACTTCTACGCCAGAAACGCCTTCCGTAGGATGAGTATCCACAGGCATACCGCGACCATTGTCCGTTACTTCAATGGATTGATCAGGGTGTAAAATTACTTCAATTTTTGAGGCAAAACCGGCAAGGGCTTCATCTACGCTGTTATCAATAACTTCTTGTGCTAAATGATTAGGGCGAGTAGTGTCAGTGTACATTCCCGGGCGAATTTGCACTGGTTCGAGATCTTTAAGAACGGTAATTTCTTGAGCTGAATAATTGGTTGTCATGGTGAGGTTATTCGTTAATTTTTTAAATTTGAGAAAATTCTATCAAAAAGTGCGGTGATATTCGACCGCACTTTTAATCGTATAAACTAGGCGTCTTTTCATCGGGGCGCGTTTTAAAACGGCGATGTAGCCACATATATTGTGATATGCCCTTCATGATTTCCTTTTCTACGATTTGATTCATTCGCGCAGCAATCGCCGTTTCATCTTGTAAATCCGTAAAATCAACAGGCGCTGAAATACTCACGGTATAGCCTGAACCATCTTTATTGCGTAATGGCGCAAATGGAATCACTTTGCTGTTTGGTGAGGATTTCAATAAATAATAACTACCAGTGGTTGTGCAAGCATCGGGCACTGCAAAAAAGGGTATAAAAACGGCATTTTTTCTGCCGTAATCGTGATCAGGCGCATACCAAATGGTTTCTTCGTGACGTAAAGCTTTGATCATTCCGCGTAAATCTTTACGATCAAGCATATCTTTATTAGAGCGTAAACGACCTTGCGTTTGCAGCCAATCAAGCAAAGGATTATCATTTGGACGATAAACACCAATGCCTGGATGATGTAAACCAATGATGCGTGCGCCAAGTTCTAGCGTTAAGAAATGAACACCGACGAGAACAATTCCATCTTTTTGATTTTCTTTTAGATAATGTAAGCCTTCAACTTTCGACCATTTTTTGATACGTGAATCCGACCAAAACCAAGCCATGCCAGTTTCGATAATTGCCATGCCTACTGAACGAAGATTTTCTTGCAAAATCGCCTCACGCTCGTTTTCAGGCATATCAGGGAAACAAAGTTCAAGATTGCGGCGTGCAATGGCTGCTCGACGTTTACCCACTTTTAAATGTGAAAACAGCCAACCGAAACCATGACCAATATGGCGCAAAATAGGATAGGGAAGACATAAAATACTTCGCCAAATTGCCACGCCTAGCCAAAAAAGCCAGTATTTTGGGGCTAAAAAGTGCGGTTGAAATTGAGGGAGTTTTTCGTTTTTCATTGTTCTTTCCACGTAAGTTAGGGGCGTAGTTTATCGTAAATTTGAGTTGTGGTAAAATCGCCACAATTTTGGTTATTCAAATAGAGAGATTTTAAAATGGCTCAATATTCAGCAGAATTTAAGCAAGCAAAAGTACTTGTATTAGGCGACGTGATGCTTGATCGTTATTGGTTCGGCGCAACCAACCGTATTTCACCAGAAGCACCAGTGCCAGTAGTTCGTGTACAAGAAAATGAAGAACGCGCGGGTGGTGCAGCAAATGTGGCGATGAATATTGCTTCACTCAATGTATCCGTTCAGTTAATGGGATTGATTGGACAAGATGAAACTGGTTCTGCACTTTCCCTCTTATTAGAAAAACAAAAAATTGATTGTAATTTTGTTGCATTAGAAACCCATCCAACTATTACTAAATTACGTATTTTATCTCGTCACCAACAGTTACTCCGCCTTGATTTTGAAGAAGATTTCAATAATGTAGATTGCAAGGATTTATTAGCGAAGTTAGAAAGTGCGGTGAAAAATTACGGTGCTTTGATTCTTTCTGATTACGGCAAAGGCACGCTTAAAGATGTTCAGAAAATGATTCAAATTGCACGCAAAGCGAATGTGCCTGTGTTGATCGATCCAAAGGGAACTGATTTTGAACGCTATCGTGGTGCGACATTATTGACACCCAATATGTCTGAATTTGAAGCCGTTGTGGGTAAATGTAATACAGAAGAAGAAATTATTAAGAAGGGTTTAAAATTAATTTCTGATATTGAATTAACCGCACTTTTGGTAACGCGTTCTGAAAAAGGCATGACATTATTACGCCCAAATCAAGAGCCTTATCATTTGCCAACCGTTGCAAAAGAAGTGTTTGATGTGACGGGAGCCGGTGACACTGTCATTAGCGTATTAGCAACCGCATTAGCAGATGGACGTTCTTTTGAGGAATCTTGTTACCTAGCCAATGTAGCCGCTGGAATTGTGGTGGGTAAATTGGGGACTTCAACGGTTTCGACCGTGGAACTTGAAAATGCGATTCATGCTCGTCCTGAAACTGGATTTGGCATTATGAGTGAAGCAGAATTAAAAGATGCTGTCGCACAAGCTAAAGCGCGCGGTGAAAAAATTGTGATGACTAATGGCTGTTTTGATATTTTGCATCCAGGGCATATTTCTTATTTAGAAAATGCACGCAAATTGGGCGATCGTCTAATTGTTGCGGTAAACAGCGACGATTCTGTTAAACGCTTAAAAGGCGAAAGTCGTCCAATTAATAATCTTGAAAACCGTATGGCGGTATTGGCTGGTTTGGCATCCGTGGACTGGTTGGTGCCTTTCACTGAAGATACACCACAACGTTTAATCGGCGAAATTCTACCAGATCTTTTAGTCAAAGGTGGCGATTACAAACCCGAAGAGATTGCAGGCAGTAAAGAAGTTTGGGCAAACGGTGGCGATGTTAAAGTGCTAAACTTTGAAAATGGTTGTTCAACAACAAATGTGATTGAAAAAATTAAATTATTGAAAGATTAAGTGAAAGGTTAGGGGCTACTTGTTTATCATAAAAAACAACGAAATATAATGGGAAGTGGAATATAACCAGATGGTTATCCACAGTTTCGTGGATTAAAATTAGTTTAGTGTTTTTTAAGTAAGCTTGGTTGCTTGTGTTAAAGGCTCTATCTGAAATACAATATCTCTCGTTTTTTATTATTTTAATTTTATATGTCATTAACTTATCTCGATTTATTTTCTGGTGCTGGCGGTCTTTCTCTAGGATTTGATTATGCTGGATTTCGCCAGTTACTTTCCATTGAGTTAGAGCCAGTATATTGTGAAACCTACCGCGTTAATTTTCCGCATCATCGATCTTGCAACAGGATCTAACTCAGTTATCTAATGAACAGGCAAATCTTTACCGTAGCGATATTCCCAACCGAGGGATTGCAGGCGTTGAAGAGTGAGTTGTTCGATATCGTTTTCGTTGAGCATGATGAGTTCCTTAGTGTGTGGTTTAAATCTCCCCTAACCCCTCTTTACAAAAGAGGGGAATGGTCTTGAGCGTAGTTTTAGTTTAGGTGTTTTCATGAATAATTTTTCTGTTAATTCGACCGCTTGCAGCTAAACATTCCAAATAGTCCCCCTCTTTAGCAAAGAGGGGTTAGGGGAAATTTGGCATAGGTGAAATGAACCTTGTAAGAAATTAGAGCGTGTCCATCAACCGTTCATATTCTATTTGCTCAAACTCCAATACCATTTCTCTATAGGTATCAGGATCTTGAGCAAATAATGCTTGTGAATATGAAATTTTATATATTGTTTCCATTTCATACGCCTCATCAATTAATTCGTTGATTCTTTGATTATCTTCATATTGTATCCTTTCACTTCTACGGTAATCATTTGTAGCAATGTAAAAGTGTAGAATAAATCCTAAAATTGCATTGGTTGAATGAAGTACAAATAAAGCAAGATCACTACTTATTTGTTTGTGTTCTATATCTTGACCGTGAGAAGCATAACTACCACATTCGTTTCTAATTTCTGCAATATAATGCAAAATCGAACCACAAAATTATCCGCACTTTCGGGCGGTTGGTTACGCAAAGCGGCACTAGCACGTGCATTGGTATGCGATCCTGATGTGTTATTACTTGATGAACCAACCACTTGGATGTGGAAGTTATTGAATGGCTGGAAAATTTCTTACTGGATT
>NZ_KV833425.1:0-347 GCF_001837655.1 Haemophilus sp. HMSC071C11
AAAAATAAAGATGGTTCCATCTCAAATTTATACTTTTTACACCTTGAACAAGGTAGTGAAAATTTTGCACTAGGGGGTAGTGAAAATATTTCACCCATAACCAGTCACTCTTTAGAACCAGTCAATGAACCTAAAAAAACTACGCAAAAAAGCGAAGCCGAAATGTTGCTTGAGCAGTTCGGTATTACCGGACAACTGGCGAAAGATTTTATCGCACACCGCAAAGCCAAAAAGGGCGTCATTAATCAAACGCAACTCAACCGTCTGCAAAAACAGGCGGACAAGGCTGGGATTTCGATTTGTGAAGCGGTGGAAATTTGCATCGAACGCAACTGGCAGGGATTTAA
>NZ_KV833426.1:0-3625 GCF_001837655.1 Haemophilus sp. HMSC071C11
GATATCGCTAAAACTGGTGGTTTTGTGGAGACATCGGGGCATTATTTATCCATTGACAGCAATGCAATTGTTAAAACAAAAGAGTGGTTGCTAGACCCTGATAATGTAACAATTGAAGCCTCTTCCTCTTCTCGCGGTAATGCCAGTATAGATAGTGAATTCCCGGACGGTTCGGGCACAAAGGAAAGCCCTAAAACAAACGGCGAACAGCCGACAGTATTAACCAATGAAATCATTTCAAATTATCTGAAAAGCGGCACCTGGGTAATGAATATAACAGCCAAGAAAAATATTACCGTTAACAGCTCAATTAACATTGGAGACAGCTCCCACTTAATCCTTCATAGTGAAGGCAAGGATAACGGCGGTGTTAAGATTAAAGAAGACATTACCTCTAATGGCGGAAACTTAACCATTCAATCCGGCGGATGGGTTGATGTTCACAAAAATATTACGCTTGGCACAGGCACCTTGAATATTACAGCTAAAGGATCCATAGCCTTTGAGGGAAACGGTGCAGAAAAAGCCCGCAACGCATCAAGCGCTCAAATCACCGCGCAGGGAACTATAACCAATACTGGCGATCAAAAACAACTCAGACTTAATAATGTATCTATTAATGGGACGGGTATAGGTTTAAATTTTGTTTCAATTCAGCCTAACACTTCTCACAGATTTGATGGGGAGCTTATTATTTCAGGGAGAGTACATGTTAATCAAACCACACCTAAAAACCTGTCTTTTTGGAAGGTATCCGATGAATCTTATTGGAATGTCAGCCATCTTACCGTAAAAGAGAAGTCAGCATTCTCATTTACCAAGTTTGCGTTAAATAACAATCATGGCCGAGAGACTTCCAGATACCGCAAAGGTGGAGGTGTAATCTTTCGCTCACCTACCGGTCACACAAATTTCACAGTTAAACAAGGCTCAGTGGCTAATTTTTCATTCAAGGCAAAAAATGATACAAATCATGCAAATCAACTCCCGATTCAGTTTAACTCTAATATCTCAGTCGATGGAGGAGGGAAAGTCCTTTTTTGTATAACCTCCAATTACTCCGGCAGATCAGTGGGGATAGGAATGTCTAGCATTAATGTTTCTGATGGCTCAAACCTTACTTTTAATTCTTCCATTCGCGGCCAGGAAGCCTTTAATATCAGTAAAGATTTAACCATAAATGCAACCGGTTCATTTTTTGAACTTGGGCAATACTCGGATACCTTTAATGGTAATGGCTTTAACCACGACGCCATTAAATCAACTCACAATATATCCATCTTAGGTGGCAATGTTACCCTTGGCGGGCAAGATTCAAGCAGTACCATTACAGGTAATATCAATATCTCTCAGGCAGCAAATGTTACCTTGCGAGCTTATAATGGTAACGGTCGAAACAAACAACTAACCCTTGGCAATGTATCTATTGAAGGGAATTTAAGTTTAATCGGTGCAAGTGCAAATATTAACGGCAACCTTTCCGTTAAAGAAAATGCTAAATTTAAAGGGGAAACCCAAGACAACTTGAACATCACCGGCACCTTTATCAATAACGGCGACTCTAAAATCAATATATCTCAAGGAGTGGTAAAACTTGGCAATGTTACCAATGATGGTGATTTAAACATTACCACTCACGCTAAACACAACCAAAGAAGCATCATCGGCGGAGATATAATCAACAATAAAGGAAGCTTAAATATTACAGACAGTAATAAGAATGCTGAAATCCAAATTGTCGGCAATATCTCGCAAAAAGAAGGCAATCTCACGATTTCTTCCGATAAAATCAATATTACCAATCAGATAACAATCAAAGCAGGTGTTGATGGGGAGAATTCCGATTCAGACGCGACAAACAATGCCAATCTAACCATTAAAACCAAAGAATTGAAATTAACGCAAGACCTAAATATTTCAGGTTTCAATAAAGCAGAGATTACAGCTAAAGATGGTAGTGATTTAACTATTGGTAACACCAATAGTGCTGATGGTACTAATGCCAAAAAAGTAACCTTTAACCAGGTTAAAGATTCAAAAATCTCTGCTGGCGACCATAATGTGACACTAAATAGCAAAGTGGAAACATCTGGTAATACTGACAACACTGGAGACGGCAGTGGCAATAATGCCGGCTTAACTATTGCCGCGAAAAATGTAGAAGTAAAAAACAACATTACTTCTAACAAAACAGTAAATATCACCGCGTCAGAAAAACTTACCACCAAAGCGGATGCAACCATTAATGCAACCACTGGTAACGTAGAAGTGACAGCCAAAACAGGTGATATTAAAGGTGAAGTCAAATCCACTTCCGGTAATGTAAATATTACAGCAAACGGCGACACGCTTAAGGTAAGTAACGTCACAGGTCAAAATGTAACAGTAACAGCAAGCTCGGGCGCTGTGACAACCACCGAAGGCACAACTATCAGTGCAACAACCGGTAAAGCAAGTATTACAACCCAAACAGGTGATATTAAGGGTGAGGTTAAATCTAATTCCGGCGATGTAGAGATTACAGCAAGCGGCGACACGCTTAATGTAAGTAATGTTTCAGGCAATGCTGTTACCATCACTGCAGATAAGGGCAAATTAACCACCCAAGCAAGCTCTAGCATTACCTCAAACAATGGCCAGACAACTCTTACAGCCAAGGATGGCAGTATCGCAGGAAGCATCAATGCCGCCAATGTGACATTAAATACCACAGGCACTTTAACTACTGTAGAAGGTTCAAACATTAACGCAGCCAGTGGTACCTTGGTTATTAATGCAAAAGATGCTAAGTTGAACGGCGCGGCATCAGGTGACCACACAGTAGTAAATGCAACTAACGCAAGTGGCTCTGGTAGTGTGACTGCGGTAACCTCAAGTAATGTGAATATCACCGGGGATTTAAGTACAGTAAATGGATTAAATATCATTTCGAAAAATGGTAGAAACACCGTAGTGTTAAAAGGTACTGAAATTGAGGTGAAATATATCCAGCCAGGTGTAGCAAGTGTAGAAGAAGTAATTGAAGCGAAACGCGTCCTTGAGAAAGTGAAAGATTTATCTGATGAAGAAAGAGAAACATTAGCTAAACTTGGTGTAAGTGCTGTACGTTTTATTGAACCAAATAATACCATTACGGTTAACACACAAAATGAGTTTACAACCAGACCATCAAGTCAAGTGACAATTTCTGAAGGTAAGGCGTGTTTCTCAAGTGGTAATGGCGCAGCAGTATGTACCAATGTTGCTGACGATGGACAGCAGTAGTCAGTAATTGACAAGGTAGATTTCATCCTGCAATGAAGTCATTTTATTTTCGTATTATTTACTGTGTGGGTTAAAGTTCAGTACGGGCTTTACCCATCTTGTAAAAAATTACGGAGAATACAATAAAGTATTTTTAACAGGTTATTATTATGAAAAATATAAAAAGCAGATTAAAACTCAGTGCAATATCAGTATTGCTTGGCCTGGCTTCTTCATCATTGTATGCAGAAGAAGCGTTTTTAGTAAAAGGCTTTCAGTTATCTGGTGCACTTGAAACTTTAAGTGAAGACGCCCAACTGTCTGTAGCAAAATCCTTATCCAAATACCAGGGTACACAAACTTTAACAAACCTAAAAACAGC
>NZ_KV833427.1:0-7999 GCF_001837655.1 Haemophilus sp. HMSC071C11
CTTTTTATTTTAGGAGCAATCATTATGATGATTTTATAAAGGCAACTCAGTTGTTGATTTGACCGTTTTTAGAGTAACTTCTGATTTTAAGGTTTTAATGCCAAGCCTAGAATTAAGATAGGTATTTTTGACTAATTAAACGCTATATAAGGATACTTGTACTACTAATAAAATGGAACCAATTAGCAATAAGCATCCAATCATTGGCATGACGAATTTAACCCATCTATCAAATGGAATATGCAACATTTGGAGTGTCACTAACACTAATCCTGTCGGTGCCAAGAATAGCATTGCATATTGTCCCCAGTTGTAAGCGGAAACCACGATATCGCGTGGAATACCCACTGAGTCAGCAAGTGGCGCCATAATTGGCATTGAAAGTACAGCTAAGCCAGAAGAAGACGGCACTATTAAACCTAGGAAAATAAATACGACTAATTGGCCTAAGATAAATACGCTACCTGGCATACCACTAACCACATTAGACATATAATCAAGGATAGTGTCAGAAATCATACCTTGTTCGAGTACTAAGTTTACGCCACGAGCGAGACCGATGATTAAGGATACGCCTACTAATTCTGATGCACCTTCAGTGAAAGATTCCACAACATCTTTTTCAGACAATCCACTAATAAACATAATGATGATGGTAATGGCAAGGAAAGATGCAGCCATTTGAGGGAACCACCATCCGCCAATCATTACACCCCAAATCATAATAGGGAATGAGATACAGAAAAGCGTTAAGATTAATTTGCGACGAGCTGAGAATGGGATAGTTGTGTTCGGATCAAAGTTTTTCATATAACGTTGACGGAATTCTTCGCGATCGTCGTAAGTATAAGAAAAACTTGGGTCAGCTTTGATTTTTTTACAGTACCAATAAAGATATGCGATTACGCAAGTTGCCCCTAAAACTAAACCTAGAGCACGGAAACCAATACCTTCAGTAAATTGAATACCTGCCGCATTTGATGCGATAACAACGGAGAATGGGTTAATTGTAGAGAATGCAGTTCCCATAGATGCAGCAAGGAATATAGCCCCTACGCAGACTATCGCATCATATCCCAGAGCCAAGAATACTGGCACCAGAATCGGGTAAAATGCCACTGCTTCTTCTTCGATACCACAGGTTGTGCCGCCTAACACCATTAAGACGGATACGCAGAATACAATAAAAAACTCATTGCCTTTAGTTTTCTTCACGAGAGCCATCAAACCTGCATTAAAAGAACCGGTTCGGTTAATAACACCAATCATACCACCTAATACAAAGATAAAGACCATAACATCAACGGCTTCAATGGTACCTTCCACCATACTTTTGGTAATGTCTTCAATGCCTTTGTGGTGTTGTTCTACACGTTGATAGGTGCCAGGAATAGCGATTGGTTTTTTGATCACGCCTTTAGTGAAGTTGGAGAGTTTAATTTTGATATTGAGATTATCAAGAGTGTCTGTTGTGGCGGGATAAGTTTTATCATCAACGCCATAAGCTTTGACGACAAAAACATTATCAGTAGAGTTATATGTTAATTTTGAATATGAACCGGATGGAATAACCCAGGTTAATCCAACAGCGAGAATTAAGATTGCAAATAAAATGGTAAACGCTGATGGGAAATTAAACGTTTTCTTCTTTTTGGATGCATCCATAGCGAGCTCCTTATGTTTAACGTTTAAAGTGCGGTTGGTAAAAACATTAGTTAAACCAACCGCACTTTTTACCTTGAGAATGGCTTCTCAAAGTTCCTTTATTATTTAAGCATAATAGGATATGCCTTCAGCTTTTTTCGTAATACGAGTACCAGCTTTGCCTTTCACAATGTCCACAATATCAGATAAAGATCCTATTACTGCATCTTTTCCTGTTTGTTTCGCAAAGTTGATCGCGGCTTGTACTTTCGGCCCCATGGAACCTGAAGCGAAACCAAGTTCTGAAATAGCTTCAGGTGAGGCAACTGAAATTGCTTTTTGATTAGGTTTACCCCAATCTACGAAAGTTGCGGAAACATCAGTTGCGATGATGAATAAATCAGCGTCAAGATTTTCTGCAAGTAAAGCTGAACATAAATCTTTGTCGATAACGGCTTCAACACCTTGTAAATTATGGTGTTCATCATAATAGGTTGGAATGCCACCGCCCCCCGCACAAATTACGATACTGCCTTTTTCAAGCAACCATTTGACCGGACGAATTTCAAAAATACGTTTTGGTAATGGGCTTGGCACAACGCGACGATATTTATCACCATCTTGTGCGATAGACCAATTTTTTTCTTTTGCCAAACGTTCAGCTTCTTCTTTTGTATAAACAGGACCTATTGGCTTAGTTGGATTTTTGAAAGCTGGGTCGTTGATATCAACTTCTACTTGAGATAATAACGTTGCAAATGGCACTTCAAATGGAACTAAATTACCGAGTTCTTGTTGAATCATATAACCAATCATTCCAGCTGTTTCTGCTCCCAATACATCTAAAGGATAGGTTGGCACATCAGTATAGGCAGCACCTTGTAAGGCGAGCAAACCCACTTGTGGGCCATTACCGTGTGCTATCACTAATTCATTATTTGGCCAAATCTTAGCAATTTGCTCACAAGCAATGCGAACATTTTGTCGTTGATTTTCGGCTGTCATTGGTTCTCCGCGTCGTAATAATGCATTACCGCCTAATGCAATCACTATTCTCATACGTTCTCCTTATGCCAAACTTGCTACCATTACCGCTTTAATTGTGTGCATACGGTTTTCTGCTTGTTCAAATGCAATGTTCATTGGCGATTCAAATACCTCTTCAGTTACTTCAATACCATTAGCTAATTCAGGATATTTTTCAGCAATTTGACGACCAACTTTGGTTTCGCTGTTATGGAAGGCAGGTAGGCAGTGCATAAATTTCACTTTTGGATTACCAGTGCGTTTCATTAATTCAGGTGTGACTTGATAAGGAAGTAATAATTTAATGCGTTCGCCCCAGGTTTCTAATGGTTCACCCATTGAAACCCACACATCAGTATGGATAAAATCTATGCCTTTCACCGCTTTGTCGATATCTTCAGTTACAGTAATACGAGCTCCACTTTCTTTCGCAAATTTTTCGCACATTTCCACAAGATTTGCTTCTGGTAATAATGCTTTAGGTCCACAAATACGAACATCCATACCTAATTTTGCACCAATTAATAAAAGTGAATTACCCATGTTATTGCGAGCATCCCCAATATATACATAGCTAATTTCACTTAATGGTTTGTCGCAATGTTCAATCATGGTAAGTACGTCGGCAAGCATTTGTGTTGGGTGGAATTCATCGGTTAAACCATTGAATACTGGCACTCCAGCATAATCAGCCAGTTCTTGAACGATACTTTGTTTAAAGCCACGATATTCAATACCATCATACATTCTGCCTAATACGCGGGCGGTATCTTTCATACTTTCTTTGTGGCCAATTTGAGAGGAATTAGGGTCGATGTAGGTGACTTGTGCGCCTTGATCATAAGCGGCGACTTCAAATGCACAGCGTGTGCGGGTGGAGGTTTTTTCAAAGATGAGCGCGATATTTTTGCCTTTTAATTTTTGTTGTTCTGTGCCGGCATATTTGGCTCGTTTCAAATCTCGGGAGAGATCTAAGAGATATTTAATTTCACGTTCTGTGTGATGAACAAGACTAAGTAAATGTCTATTTTTCATATTGAAAGCCATAATAATCTCCTTGTGTTTTGACTATACATTGGGGAATAAACATACATCATTCGAGATACTGCTTGTTGTTCGAACAGTTGCATTATAAGAGAGGTAAAATGAAATTTGTTGTCGTTTTTCAACTGGTAATGCCAGTATGTAGAATTTTATTGCGAGATTTTTAGTATTATTAGAATTTAATAAAAATAATCTAACTCTTTATTGTTATTTGTTTGATTTCTAATAGTAGATGAATTTAAACGAAAATATGTTTTAGTTTATTTTTGATGAAGAGGAATGTGTCTATCTATACTTAATAAAAGTGCGGTTATTTTTATTGCAGTTTTTAATATATTGATCTTCAGCAAGTACCATTTGTATATTTAGTGATATGATAAACATAGTTTATTTTTTGAGGTTTTTATGAATTTACCTTTTCGAGCAATGGTGTCTGATTTAGATGGCACGCTTTTAACACCTGAACATTTAGTGGGTGATCTTACCATTGATACGCTGAGAGCATTAGAGCAAAAAGGCGTAGATATTATTTTGGCAACAGGACGCAATCATACCGATGTGTCATCCATTCTTGGAAAAATTGGTGCGGAACGTGCGGTTATGATTACATCAAACGGTGCTCGTGTACGGGATTTACAGGGTAATTTGCTTTATAGCAATAGTTTGCCTGAAGAATTAGTTCTTGAGCTTTACAAAACGCCATTTGATACTTCCAAAGTATGCATGAATAGCTATCAAGATGAAGGTTGGTTTACTAATAAAGATATTCCTGCAATGCGTCAGTTCCATAAAGAATCTGGATTCGATTATAACGTTGTCGATTTTTCTAAACATCATGGACGTGGGACAGAAAAAGTCTTTTTTATTGGTAAAACTCCAGAGGATTTAGTTGCAGTAGAAACTTATTTACGAGATAAGTTTGGTGACGTAACGACAATTGTTTATTCAGCATTAGCTTGTTTGGAAGTAATGAATAAGAATGTTTCAAAAGGGGATGCATTAAAACATTTACTCGAATCACGCGAGTATCAGTTAAAAGACTGTATTGCTTTTGGTGATGGAATGAATGATGTAGAAATGCTTTCTTGGGCTGGAACAGGTTGCATTATGAAAGATGCTGATATTCGTTTAAAAATGGCTTGTCCAGAGTTAGAAGTTATTGGCTCAAATAAAGAAGAATCAGTCGCTCGTTATTTGCGAACCCTATTTGGATTAGATTATTAATGCAGGCATTATTATTCATAAGTTATGGTGCAATATTAGGCGCGTCATTGCGTTGGGCTATAGGATTGTTATTTAATCCTTTATTTTCCTCATTTGCTTTTGGGACTTTAATCGCTAATTTGCTTGGTTGTTTAATTATTGGTGTATTACTTGGGTTTTTTTGGCAATTTCCACAAATTAGTTCTGAATGGCGGTTATTTTTAATTACGGGTTTTTTAGGATCGCTAACCACATTTTCGTCTTTTTCTTCCGAAGTTGTGGAATTATTTTTTAATGACAAGTGGTTAAATGGATTTTGTGTATTAATGATGCATTTATTCGGATGTTTAGCTATGACTGTGTTAGGCATTTGGATATATAAAATTTGTTCTCAACTTTTATCTTAATCCCATTCACTTTGGTTTTGCCCAATTAAATCAGCAAATTCATCGCTACGAAATCCGTGTGATAGCATATATTGCCAAATTTTTTGTTTCATTTTAGACGTTTGCTGTTCGTTATAATTTGGGAATTTTTTACGTAACAAGTTCTCAGCCATTTCATACCAATCAATTTCTGATTCCATTAAAACTTCATCAATAATATCAGAAGACACACCTTTTAATTGGCGTAATTCTTGTCGAATTCTTCCTACACCACAACCTTTTTGTGAGCGTGAATTTAGATAATTTTCTGAAAAACGACGATCGCTTTGCCAATTTTTTGCTTGGCATAAAGATAATGCATCATCAATTTCTTCTTCCGAAAAGTTCTTTTCCTGCATTTTATTGCGGAGCTCGAATTCACTATATTCTCTGCGGGAAAGAAGATTAACTATGTAATTAAAAGCAAGAGATGACAAGGATTTATTCCTTCATTTTATTGAATCGATATAAAGTGCGGTCATTTTTAACCGCACTTTTGGCATTTGTAATTTTCTTTATTCAAAATCACTTTCTGATTCAGTATTATTTTCAGATTGTTCAATATCCGCCATTAAGGCTTGTTCTGGATTGGCCACTAATTCAGCACGTAAACGAGCTTCTAATTCATCTGATTTCTCTATATTTTCGTTAAGCCATTTCATTGAATTAGCCTTTCCTTGACCAATTTTTTCGCCATTATAGGAATACCATGCGCCTGATTTTTCTACAAGTTTGTGTTTTACACCAAGTTCTAATAATTCTCCTGCTTTTGAAATGCCTTCTCCATAGAGAATTTGGAAATCCACTTGGCGGAACGGTGCCGCTAATTTGTTTTTCACTACTTTTACGCGAGTTTCATTTCCAATAATATTTTCGCCATCTTTTACAGAACCTGTACGGCGAATATCTAAGCGAACAGAAGAATAGAATTTTAATGCATTACCGCCTGTGGTGGTTTCAGGATTACCAAACATCACGCCTATTTTCATACGGATTTGGTTAATAAACACAACTAGACAGTTTGCATTTTTAATTTGACCTGTGAGTTTACGCAAAGCTTGAGACATTAAACGTGCTTGCAGACCCATATGAGAATCGCCCATATCGCCTTCAATTTCAGCTTTTGGTGTCAGTGCGGCAACGGAGTCCACAATAATTACATCAATTGCACCTGAGCGAACTAATGCATCACAGATTTCAAGTGCCTGTTCCCCATTATCTGGTTGAGAAACAAAAAGTTCTTTTACATCTACACCAAGTTTTGCTGCATAAATAGGATCAAGTGCGTGTTCTGCATCAATAAATGCACAGGTTTTTCCTGCTTTTTGCGCTTGAGCAATGACGGAAAGAGTTAATGTTGTTTTACCCGATGATTCAGGCCCGAAAATTTCTACAATTCGACCCATAGGCAAACCACCAATCCCAAGCGCAACATCTAAGCCAAGTGATCCAGTAGAAATAGACTCTACATCCAACGTTTTGGTATCGCCTAATTTCATAATTGAGCCTTTACCAAATTGTTTTTCGATTTGCCCTAGTGCAGCCGCTAGGGCTTTTTGTTTTTCTTCTTGAGTTGCCATAATTAAAATCCTGTTTGAATGTTCAAATTTTTGTGATTATATCTGTATTGATGTACAGGTCAAGAAAAATATTTATATTAATAAAAAAATATGGGGTATATATTTCAGTAAAGAGGATGGGGAAGGCTTAAAATAAAAGTTTTTAACAGAGAATTAGATTAAATTATATACAAAAATAATCTCAGAAAAAGTTTTAAATATAGTATATTTATATATAAACCAATCGTTTAGATAAAAATAAATTTTAAATTTACGATCTGGCTCACAAATCTGACATTTATATTTAGGTGTAGTAAAAATTTCATGATATAAATGAAATCAGAAGTACTTCTACTGACTCTTTTAAAATAATTATTCATTGGAGGTTTAATATGAATATAAAGGATGAGCATATAGATAGCGTTTGCTCCTTGTTAGATCAGTTAGTAGGAAATGTTTCCTTTAAAAATCTTTTTACTGGTTACGGTTTGTTTCACAAGGAAGAGACAATGTTTGCTATTTGGCAAAATAAAAAACTTTATTTACGCGGTGAGGGTGTTCTCGCAATTCAATTAACTAAATTAGGTTGTGAACCTTTTACAACGAATGAATTGAATAAACGGTTTGTGCTTTCACAATATTATGCACTTTCTGATCAGATTTTACGTAGTAATAGATTGTGTAGAAAATTGATTATTCTTTCTATTAAGCAGATTCTTGAGCGGAAGCTAGAATGTACGTTAAGAAAATTGAATCGATTAAAGGATTTACCCAATTTAACGATTAAACATGAAAGAGCTTTAATAAAAGTTGGTATTACAAATGTTGCGATGCTAAGAGAGATTGGCGCAGAAAATGCATTGGTGGAATTAAAGAAAAGTGGCAGTGGTGCTACGCTTGATTTTTATTGGAAATTAGTATGTGCTTTGCAAAATAAAAATAGTCAGATGTTAAGTCAAGCTGAAAAAGAGCGTTTATTGAAGAAATTAAACGAAGTTTTGAGAAAAAATGGCTTAAAAGGCTATAGAAAATTAGATGATGAATAAAATTTGTTCATTCAAATAATTTTTTGCAAAAAGTACTTGCAAGGGATTTGAA
>NZ_KV833428.1:0-203 GCF_001837655.1 Haemophilus sp. HMSC071C11
AAATGCCCAAAGTGCGGTGCGGAATTAGAGGATTTTTATACGCCAGATTATTTTATATCGAGCAGCGAATGGGATGACGATCGTTTTCGCTGTAACGGTCACTTAATTGAGCCGATACCGTTTCCGCAGGTAAGTAAATACAGTGCAGTGAATCGAACAAAATCTTGCGGTTATTTTGGGTTGGAAGATTTAGGTGTGGAGTA
>NZ_KV833429.1:0-7953 GCF_001837655.1 Haemophilus sp. HMSC071C11
GCAGGCTTAAAAAAGTGCGGTCGGATTTTGTGGTGTTTTTAGAAGTCGATTTTGACTGCTTTTGGATTAAAGCCTCGCAAGTGTTTTAATACACGCCAGTTTGTCATTGGGTCGATGTTAAAATCGCTTGTGATGCGGTTTAAGATTTGGTTTGTTGAACGTAGCACGCTTAAATATTCGTAAGCCTGCCCGTAGATTTGCCCACTCATATTCGAGCCTAAAACGTTAAAGGCTTTTTCGATATGTTGAAATGTACCTACGCCACGTTTGAAAGCAAACCACAACCAAGCAAGCTGTTGAAGTTCATATTCGGTAAATTCAAAGGTGTATTTCTCAGGTTCGGGCAAGGCTAACTGTTGTGGTTGGTTGCGGTGCATTGCTAAGAAAGCACGCAATACAATTAAGTGAAATTTTGGGCTGATCCACATTGCGTAGGCTATTACAAGTTCTTCGCAGGCGTAAGTGCCGCGATTTACACCGCTACGGAATGATTGCAGGATATTTTCTTTGTCGGTTTCTTTTTGAATTTCAGAAATCAATTCTTGAGTGGCATCAAGGCGAATAAATAATGAAGGTTGATGTTTTGCTTCAGCACCACTAGCAATGTGAAGATCGTTTAATGAGTAAAGGTTTTCAAAAGTACGAATTGCAGTTTTAAGAATGGTTAGATTTGACATCTTTTTATACCTATTGGATTAAGTTGATAATCCGAACACTGTAAGTAGGGTGATCGGGCTTCACTTACACCGCCAATAGTCGGCTGGAGCTTATTCAAGTGTATTGTATATCGCTCTCTCGACCCGATCATAGTGTTCTACAGATCTGTAGATCAGATTTATAGGCATAAAAAAACCGCTATGCTATCGGGTGCGGGATACCGCTATTGGTTTTGTGTAAGTGCGGTAATCATAATCCGAAGTAGGGGCGGTGTCAATGACTATTCTGCTTTCTGATTTTCTAGCTCTTCAAGTTTCGTTAATTGCTCTTGACTAAACTCATACGCCCCACTATCACAAAGTTCTTGCAGGGTGGTTTCGCCATTGGTAATGCTTTGTTTGCATTGTTCGAATGTGGCTTCATCAACAACTGCTAAAAATTCCGCTTCTTGAATATTGTCGGTGTAGTTGAATTCTTGATTTTCTACATCTTTCACAACGGCTTGGTCGGCTAATACGGCTTGTTGCATTTCAACAGAGAGTGGAGCTTGTTTTGATAGCAATAACTTAGTTACGGTTTTTAATGCCATTGCCTCGAAGTTATCGTGCCATACGCCATAGCCTTTTTTAAATGTTTGGCTGTAGCGTTGAGCGTGTTTGACGATGTCATCGTGACTCATATAGAGTTCAGCCGAAAAATCGTTTACCAGTTTAAAATAGGCGTAATAGCCGATTGGGTTTTCGTTTTGCTCAGGTTCTTGCTCCCAGTCGAACTCAAAACCATTAATGAAATCTTTTTTGATAAGTTGCTTTTTGTACACAGGCAATGCGACTAAGCGTTTAAATTGCCCGCTACGTTGTGCCAATTGGATAAAGCCTTTATAGCCAATTTGGAATTGCGCTTCGGTTTTCTTTTCTTTGTTGTTTCTGAAAGGGACTATGTAAGCAAAGCCTAAACCATTTTGTAGTGGCAAATTCAGTGTCGCAGCCATACAGGCAGCGTTAAAAATGCTCATTGGGTCTGCTGTTTTAAGCATTGCATTGCTATTGGCGATTTGCATGACACTTGTTGCAAAGGTTGCCGCATTTTTGCCAACAAGTTCCTTAATCTTATTTTGCACATTCGCACTTTCAAAAAATGTTTTAAGCGCAGGTGGCTGTTTATTTTGTTGATGTTGGACTTGGTTTGTCATCTCGCCCTCCATTAATCTGGGTCATAATCATTCATTCTGTCGTTTAATTCACGCTCGGCGATTTTCTTAATCGCCTCTTGTCTATAAGGCTCATAACTTGCACCGCTACCAATAGCAAGCCAGAAATTATCGTTATCACACAGCATTTCCGTGAGTTCGTGATAATGCGTTTGATCGCCTTGTTTTAAATCATTGTCGATTTCAGTAGCGACTTCATCTAAAGCGATTTCATAGCCTGCTTGCCAATCCACTTTACGTTGGTGAGCCGCATCAAGTTGAGCGTAGTGATCAGCGTAAGGTTTCATTGTTTACTCCAAGTGCGGTTAATTTCTGCTTGTTTTTGTGCGGTGTAATCCTGCAGTTCTTTTTCTGCTGCCAGTGTAAGATTAGGCGGTAAACATACACCGTTTTCATATATGCCCCCTTTCAGTTCACATCGGGTTTCTTGTTGGATTTGTTGGCTTAATTCGTTATCGTGCCAATCGGTGGGGTGGGCATTGGCGTGTAGGCTAATCCCACCCACAATCATGGCAATAATCAAGGCGGCGAGAAAATAGCAGATTCTGTTTAGCCATTTTTCACTGCCTTTCATAAAGTGCGTGAAGCTTTGTTTTTCTTGGCGTAATGGGGTTTTCGAGTGTTTCATTTGGGGCTCCTTGTTAGATATTAAGCATTTTTTCTTTTGCGATTTTGCAGCTGTCTTTTTTGATTTCAAAGCCATAGGACGGGCGGTTAAGCTCTCGTGCGGCGCGTAGCGTGGATGCACTGCCAGCAACTGGATCAATCACTACATCGCCCTCATCGGTAAAGATTTCGATGAGGCGTTTTAACACGGCAATGGGCTTTTGTGTCGGGTGCAGTTTAGGGATTTCCTTGCGGTTGTCCTTTTCCCATTCGAACCAGTTTTTAATCATTTTGCCGTTGTTGTTAAATTTCGGCAGTTTATCGCGGTATAAAATCAAGGCATATTCTGTTGCGCCGACGACTTTCATATTCGCTTTGAGCACCTGTGGTGATGATGATTTAATAAACACCAAAGGGATGTGATTTTTAAAGCCGTGCTGCTTGGCGTAATCAATCACCATTGAGATTTGCTGGAAAGCGCAGAACACAATCATACAAGGGGCTTTGCCGCGTTCTTTCGGTTCTTTGATGAGCATTTTTGAACAAAAATGCATAAATTCGGCAATGCGGAAATCTTTATCTGTATCAAAAAAACTACTGTTGGCTTTGTCGCTTTCGCCGTTTTTGTTATCGCCGTTTACATACCATTCAGGGTTTGAAGCGTAAGCATTATTACCGAGATTGTAGGGAATGTCGGCGATGACTAGCTGCGCTTTTGGGATGTGGTAGCGTTTGTAGTTTTGGAAGTGATCGTTGAATAATTCGGTTTTCATTTTTGTTTCCTTTTTAGTCGATTTGTTGAATTTTGGGTGTAATAATCCGCCACACGATTTTTCAAAAGTGCGGTCGGGAGCGGTAACTGGAGTAGTGCAATCAGTCTGTGCTGATTTTGTCTAGATAGGGTGCCTTTCTTTATACTTGTAAGGCTCAAGCCCTTATTGATAGTCACAACAATGAGGAATATAATATTTTTAGTCACAACAACCACTTATGAGGTAATCATTATGCTTAAAAAGACTGCTGACAAATTAGCTTTAATTATGACTAGAGATGTATTAAGAACATCATCTGAGCATTACAGAAATCTAAATCAATCCGCTGCAGATGAAATCGCTGAATTTATTTCTACGCTTTCAAAAAATCTACAGGAAATTATTTCTGACGAAGTAACAAGTGCGGAAGTTATTAACGCTCATAGAGGTCAATAAACTTAATTGCTAGACAAAGTGCTTCCGCTAACTCACTAGGCGTTAAGCTGGTATTTTTAGCCGCACTTTCTAATACAGCCAATTTGATTTTTTCTTTATCTCTTTCAGATAGGCTGCTTTCTTGTTTTTCTTCCATTTTTAACCTCGTTTGTTTTATTGTTACTATTTCAAAACACACTTCATCTATCATTCGCAACGGTTTCACATGCCGTTGTGTCTCTGTACTAGCAAATGTGTTTTGAAATGTGATATTGCGTTTAGCTTTTCCCACCGACTGGCTTCGTTTCTCATTACCGCAATATCTCACACTCATTGGTGCAGGGCTTTTAATCTGCAACTGGCGATTTTCACAAATGGCATTTCACGAGTGTGTTTTTATCCAAATTGTCTAAAATTGTGATGATTATCACTTACTTAAGTGAATTTTTTGACTATACTAACAATTAACCTTGCAAGCCATGATTTTTCCTTAACCGGAATATAAATAGAATGATGGATTACGCCATCTACGGTTGCTTGGGACATTGCTTTGACTTTTTCTTTTGCTTCTTCAAAGGAGTGTGCATAAATTTCTGCAGCCCATTTGGAACCTTTAAAGTTATAAGAAATCGCATAGCGTTTCATTTCATCTTGCATAAGGAATTATCTATATGTATTTTCAAATATTTAAAGGTGTAAACAATCAGTGGTATTGGCGACTAAAAGCCGCTAATCACGAAATCATTGCCGTTAGTGAAGGTTATACAACCAAACAGAACTGCCTACATTGCATTCATCTTGTTATGGACACTAATCGCAATACACCAATTTATGAATCTTAGTAACCTAGCCCTGTTTATCGGGGCTTTTTTTTCATCACAATTTTTAAAGAGCGTTGAGATGTTGGTTATGTGTATCTCGTTTTGATGTGGTTATTATGTACTTTAAGTTCATTACAGTCAAGAACAAAAAGTACATATTTTTAATAAAATGTACTTTTTGTTTATATTAGGTTGATTTCTAAAGAAATAAATTTTTTGAAATAGTGTTTGATTGCTTATTTTTTAATCGATTGAAAAGCAAAGTTTGTGTTTTGTGGTGTGTTTTTAAGATTTTTGCGATGCTGATCGCAAATTTTGGTAGCGATAGTTGGTTTAAATTGAGGTTGGTTTATTATGCCACTGCCGATAAGGAGGGCAATTATGAAAAAAGAGTTTAAAAAATGGCTAATCTCTCTGAATTGCGAAGGGATTAATAGCTTAGGGATTAATGAGATAGTGTCGCGCGTAGATGAAGAGTTGAGGATTGTGCGCGCTAATGAGCAGGAGAGGATTGTGCTGGAGGAGTTGATTGCAGCGTTTAATGAGTAATAAAAAAACCGCCAATTAGGCGGTTTATTGTGATTGATATGTCTCCGACATTGATGTCGGTAACATCGAATCAAGTAGCGTCAGTGCGTGGTTTAACGGTTAAATGGCTTTAGCGAAATTAATAATTTGTTTATCTTCATCCCAGCTAATGTGTTGTAATTTGAAGTGATCAAATGTTCGCTTAATTGTGTCGAGAATATTAGCTTTATGCGCTGTGTTTGGTGTATCAAGAGCAAATAAAATATTCTCTCTTTTAATAAATCCTTCTTGCTCTGCGCGATTAATTTTCGCTACCCAGCTGTCACAATGTTCAATCATGCTCGGGCTTTCAACCTGATCGAATGCAAGAGGTTTTACCGCTTTTAAAATATGTTTATCTTGTTGGTTTTTCAATGCCAAAGGAAGGGCAAATTTAGCAAAATCACCATTCACCATATATTGTTTGTATTGTGCAAGAACACTGTCGTTTTCTTGTCTAAACAAGGTTTTGTAATGTTTCAAAATCGCTTGTTCTTGGTTTTCTGGTTTTACTCCAGCATTTTGGATGAATTGCGTATATAGCTTGTTAAAATAACCTTGCGGATCATCCACCATTCCTACCGCTGCATTGCTATATTGAACAATACCTTCTTTCACATCAATGTAATGGTGAAAGAAGGTTGCCATATCCTGCGCACTTCCGTTAAATGGCTGACTAACGATATATTGTAATTCATCATTAATAGTCTCGCGGACAGTTTCAAACATTTTGCTTTTATAGAAAAAATCATTCACACGCTTGTTATTTTTAGGTACAAGTTGATAAGTGAGTTTTTTCTTTTCAGGCTCGCACATCAATAAGCCAACATTGACGAATTCGCCTGTTTCAAAATACGGACGATACCGCACGAAGCTGTATAAAATAGGTTGTTTCATTCTATGTTGTCCCAGTAATTTTCTTGTGTTATTCGGTTTAAAAGTGCTTTTATTCGGTTAATTTGTTGATCAATTTTGTGAAATACCTCATCTTCCACAAACCAATCATCAGGAATGGATTGATAAATATCGTCAAAATTTTTGAGTATGTCAACGGCTTTGTCCATAAAAGTTTGTTTATCTACCCAGTCAAGTCGCCACTCTCTGTTCTTTTGTGAAAAGATATGTTCAGAAAAATCAGCTCTTTCGTCAAAGGCAAGATTATGATCTATCACTAAAATTTTTTGCTGTTGTTCGTCAAACAGCAGATTAATATTTCCTGTGCCGACTTGTGATGAGGTTCTGTCTGAATTTAAAATCCAACGATCAAACATGTAGAGCAATTTTTGTTCCGGCTCCGATAAAAATGCAGGATTTTTGACTTGAACGGTTTTGGCAATTTTGGCATTTACCACAAATGATGATGCGAACGCTATTCCGTTAGGCAAGTCTTGCCGCCACTCTGAGGAAACGTATTGGGTTGATTCGTGACTTACTTCAACAAAATCAATACTTGGACAGGGGAGCCCTATTTCATGAGCCAGTTTTGAGCCTATGACTTCCGCTAATAACTGACCGATTGGCATCATAGACAATGTTTTTACGATAAACCAATTCCCTTTATCTGTTTGACAGATAAAGGGTCGGGTTACTCCCATTTCCATTCTTTCTCTAATAACTATGATTTTATCCATTCTCTTATCCAATAACACTTCCTCTGCCTTCACAATCCAAACCTATCTTGCAGCTCTGTGTTATAACGTTTCTACACGTTCCCTTGCCACACCAATAATGCGAATTTCTTGGTTGAGTGAGCTTAATGTTGGGAACATTGGATTAAGCGGAACAAGCTCAAAGTGCGGTATGCCTTCTGGTGTTCTTGTACCAAGCTCTTTGTATTGTTTAAATGTCGCCTCGTTGTCGCCATTGATTGCCGCCACAAATTTTCCTGGCGTTGGCACAATATCAGGATCGATTAAAACCAGATCGCCCTCGTTGAATCGGGGGAGCATAGATTTCCCTTCAATTCGTAAATAAAAGGAGTTTTCAGAGGCTATGACTGTGCTTGGGATCATCTCGTAACCGTCAAACCCTTCAAGCGATTTAATATCTGTCCATAGTCCTGCTTGGATTGGGCTTAGCAAAGGGTAGGATATTTGCTTTTCGATTTTCTCAATAGAGGCATTCTTATCGCCATAAGTCAGCCATTCTTTTGTTACACCCAAAAAATCAGCTAATACATAAATATTTGCTTGAGTTGGCAATGTCTCCGCATTGAACCATTTACTCACGGCTTTTGGCGTAATTTTCAGTATATCTGCAATAACTTTTCCCCTGCCTTTTTCTGGCAAGTTCTTTCTTTTGCACGCAATGTCTAGCCGTGCAGCAAAGTCCTGTTTAATTTTTTCTTCAGTAATCATTTTTTCACCTTTGAACTAACGGTTCAATTATAAATAAAACTTGAAGTACTTTCAGTTCTGATTTAAGATGTACTTAAAGTTCATTTAAAGAGATTATATATGGGAAATTTAAAACATATTATTGACTCTTTGGGTGCAGCTAAAGTGGCAGATTTATGTGGGCTTTCTGTTCGAGCTGTTTACAAATGGCGCACATCAAATTCTCTACCAAGAACTGAATATACAGGTGAAACCAGATATTCCGAGATTCTATCTCAAGCCTTGGGCGGTTCTGTCTCTGCGGAAGAAATTCGACACTTTAGCAAACCTATTAAGTCAGGCTCTGCGATTATCGCATGACTGTAATTTACCAACACCAACAGAAAAGAAAACCATAAAAAAAAGGCAAAAATTATGGCAATGAAGAAAGTCATTATGGAAATGATTGAAAAGATACCTGGCGGCAAAAGTGCGGTTGCAGGGTTTCTCGGATTTTCGGAGGCGGAATTAAACAATCGTCTTTATCAAACAAAGGGACAGCGATTCAAAAATGAAGAATTAATTGCGAT
>NZ_KV833430.1:0-9696 GCF_001837655.1 Haemophilus sp. HMSC071C11
GAGGCAAAAGCAAAAGCTGATGCAGAAGCTAAAGCGAAAGCCGCTGCTGAGGCAAAAGCTAAAGCTGCTACGGAAGCGAAACGTAAAGCAGATCAAGCAAGCCTAGATGATTTCTTAAATGGCGGAGATATTGGTGGCGGCAGTGCATCTAAAGGGGGAAACACAAATAAAGGTGGAACTCAAGGTAGCGGTGCTGCACTTGGCTCTGGCGATGGTGGTAAGGTTGGGGATCAATACGCAGGTGTAATTAAGAAAGAGATTCAACGTCGTTTCTTAAAAGATCCAAATTTTGCAGGAAAGGTTTGTCGTATTAAAATTCAATTAGGTCGAGATGGCACAATCTTGGGGTATCAAAAAATTTCAGGCTCTGATGATATTTGTTCAGCTGCATTAAGTGCGGTGGCTAGAACGAAAAAAGTTCCAGCTGCGCCATCAGATGAAATTTATGAAAAATATAAATCACCAATTATTGACTTTGATATTCGATAATTCTTTAGAAAAATTTATTGTTAAATTTTAAAGGTAACAAAATGAAATTATTAAAACGTTTAGTGAGCGTATTTGCGATTGTACTTGCTGTTGGAAGCAATGCATTCGCTGGCGATGAAGTACGCATTGTCATTGATGAAGGGGTTGATGGTGCGCGCCCTATTGCTGTCGTGCCATTTGTTGGTTCTGCACCAGAAGATATTAGCAAAATAGTTGCAGATGATTTACGTAACAGTGGTAAGTTTAATCCTATTGCGGTGTCTCAAATGCCTCAACGCCCAACTTCAGCAGCAGAGGTAAATCCTGAGGCTTGGTCGAATATTGGAATTGACGCAATTGTAATTGGACAAGTGGTTCCATCGGGTAATGGTTATAGTATTACTTATCAATTAATTGATACGGTTGGTGCATCAGGTACGCCAGGGGCTGTATTAATGCAAAATAGCTATACAGTGACAAATAAATGGTTACGCTATGGAGCGCATACTGTGAGTGATGAAGTTTTTGAAAAATTAACTGCGATCCGTGGTGCCTTTAGAACTCGTATCGCTTATGTTGTGCAAAAAAATGGCGGTTCGCAACCTTATGAAGTTCGTGTAGCAGATTATGATGGCTATAATCAATTTATCGTCAATCGTAGTGCCCAACCAATTATGTCTCCAGCTTGGTCTCCAGACGGCCAGCGTTTGGCTTATGTATCGTTTGAAAATAAAAAATCACAACTTGTTGTACAGGATTTAAATTCTGGCGCACGTAAAGTAGTGGCATCTTTTCAAGGGCATAATGGCGCACCAGCCTTTTCGCCAGATGGTTCTCGTTTAGCTTTTGCTTCTTCTCGTGATGGTGTTCTGAATATTTACGTTATGGGAGCAAATGGCGGTACACCTACTCAATTGACGAGTGGTGCGGGTAATAATACTGAACCAGCGTGGTCGCCAGACGGAAATTCAATTTTATTTACATCCGATAGAAGTGGTTCGCCACAAGTTTATCGAATGGATGCAAGCGGAGGTAGTGCAACAGCAGTGGGTGGTCGCGGCAGCGCGCAAATTAGTGCAGATGGAAAAACACTTGTGATGATTAATGGTAACAATAATGTAGTTAAACAAGATCTCACAACGGGCGTTTCAGAGGTACTTAGTACATCTTTTCTAGGCGAAAGTCCAAGCCTCTCTCCAAATGGAATTATGATTATTTATAGTTCTACACAGGGCTTAGGAAAGGTGCTACAATTGGTTTCTGCAGATGGTCGCTTTAAGGCGAGCCTTCCAGGAAGTGATGGTCAAGTTAAATTTCCAGCTTGGTCTCCATACTTAACTAAATAAAAAACTCATTTAGGAGAAATCTAATGAACAAATTTGTTAAATCATTATTAGTTGCAGGTTCTGTAGCTGCATTAGCAGCTTGTAGTTCATCTAACAACGATGCTGCAGGCAATGGTGCTGCTCAAACTTTTGGCGGTTACTCTGTTGCTGATCTTCAACAACGTTACAATACCGTTTATTTCGGTTTTGATAAATATGACATTACTGGTGAATACGTTCAAATCTTAGATGCGCACGCTGCATATTTAAATGCAACGCCAGCTGCTAAAGTATTAGTAGAAGGTAACACTGATGAACGTGGTACACCAGAATACAACATCGCATTAGGCCAACGTCGTGCAGATGCAGTTAAAGGTTATTTAGCTGGTAAAGGTGTTGATGCTGGTAAATTAGGCACAGTATCTTACGGTGAAGAAAAACCTGCAGTATTAGGTCATGATGAAGCTGCATATTCTAAAAACCGTCGTGCAGTGTTAGCGTACTAATTCTTAGTATTTCTAATACTTGAAAAACAGGATCCATTTTTTATTGGATTCTGTTTTGTTTTCATCGTTTGTAATTTAACCAATTAGCTTGAACGAATGAATTTATTCTTTCGATTCTAGAGCAAATGCGTTATCATAAATCCATTAGTACAGTGGGTCGTTAGCTCAGTCGGTAGAGCAGCGGACTTTTAATCCGTTGGTCGAAGGTTCGAATCCTTCACGACCCACCACTCTCTGATTTAGTTGTCCAGTTGGGTTGTTAGCTCAGTTGGTAGAGTAGCGGACTCTTAATCCGTCGGTCGAGAGTTCGAGCCTCTCACAACCTACCAAATAGAGTTTTCTAAGTATTGTAAGTTTTCTCTTTAGAATTAATAACTTACGTACTTTTTGTTTCTGGATAATCATCCAGTTTGTCGTTTTCTGCTATTCTGCTTTACCTAGCAAGGCGAGTGTTTGACGAGAATTTGACTTGATTCACGTATGACAATAAATGGTCGGCATTTAGGTGTGCATACTTCTGAACCATTTCTATCGTTTCCCATCCGCCTAACTCTTTGAGTACCATTAGCGGTGTTCCGCGTTGGATATGCCAGCTTGCCCAAGTGTGACGTAAATCATGAAATCGGAAATTCTTAATATTGGCTCGCTGCAAGGCGCGCTTAAAATCCCTTCGTGAAATATCATCACGTAGTTTCCCTGTTCCGCTATGAAAAACATAGGGAGACACTTGATATTTCATCCTTTCTTTGATTAGATTAATTGCGTCATCACTTAAAGGCAGAGAACGTCCACGTCCAGATTTTGCAATATCGCCAGTAACTATTGCCATTTTGTTAGCAAAATTAATTTTATCCCACGTCATTGACAAAATCTCCGTCATTCTAGCCCCCGTCAATAAGGCGAACTGGCAGACATCTTTCATCCAATTAAGATTTAAGCTATCTAATAATCGCTCTGCTTCCTTTTCAGTAATCCAGCGGATGCGTTTTTTGGGTTCGCTATTTTTAGCGATATAAGGCACGACATCAATCCAACCAGCTTGCTTTGCCAGATTGATTGCCCGCATAATGGACGAACGATAGCGGTTTTGGGTTGCTGGGGAAAGTATTTTCCCTGTGCGTACAACGTGCGTAGGAATCGCATTTTGAATATCTTCACTTGTTAAAGAACTAAGCAGCTTGTTCCCGATTTCATCGCGCCAATATTTGGCGTGCTGAATTTTGGTGAGTTTGTCTTTTTTATGCTCTGCGTCTTTGAGCAATAAAATTAAGGCTTGCTCCACCGTTTTTTCGGGCTTTTTGTTAAGCTGCTCCACTTGCCATGCTTCGTGCTTGAGCTTATCGTGGAGATGTTGAGCTAATTTTTTGTCAGTTGTTTTACTACTGCATCGAACTCGCTCGCCGTTTGGTGTGGTAAAATCGATTTGCCACACGCCATTTTTATTTTTGCGGATCGGCATTTTTGTTTCTCCTGTGTATCACCGACCTTCGCATATAGATCGCTGAGATTTTCAGCTTTTTTGCGATTGCGATCAAGATCGGATTTAAAAACTCGCCACATTCTAGACCCTTCCATTTGGAAAAATCCCCACTTTAATTTATTTTTCCGCACGGTTGTTTCGCTAAGGTTCAAGCACTTTGCAACATCGCGAATAGTGAGCGTTTGTTCCATATTTCCTCCAATAAAAAACCGCCCATAAGAGCGGTTATAATGATTTATTTTAGTTAGCCCACTTCATCTAACTTATTCATCTTTTTGTAAAGAGGATAGGGCGATTTAATGGGTTGTAAATGGGTTTTAAAAATCGTTCGGGTCGTCGTCTTCCTCTAGCTCTATCACATCAAGCCGTTGAATAACTTCAAATTTAGCTAAAAAACGCAGTCTGTTCTCAAAATCACCATCTCTCCATACATACATAACTTCGCGTTCCGGTTCTTCAAACATATCCCAGGAATAAGCGTTTTCTTTCGCGATATGTAAAGCGACATTATCAAAACACCTACTTTCATCTTCCCATGTATTTCCATCATCATTGTTTGTAGGATTGTTACTTTCCAATGCGTAACGATATAAATATTTAGCCATAATTTATTCCTCCGGTGGTTGTGGTAGCGGTTGCCAATAAATAACCTCCACTTCCTCGCCAGGGTTTTCATCCGATTCCCAATACGGAATTAAACAACCTTCACAATCCGACTTATCGTCATATAAATACCAGCCAAGACCAACAGCCCAATGATCACCATCCTCAGTAAAATAAATTAGGTGTTTGTTAGTTGCATTACGATACTCTAAGTCGGTAGAAAATGGTTCTGGTAGTTCGTTTGCACAATTAATCCAGCCATTATTTTCACTCATTTTTCCCCTCCAAAATTGCTTTGCGTTTTGCTTTAATAATTGGCGTAACTACCCGTTTAATCGCCAGTTGCAATTCACCTATAAAGGTCTCATCTTTCATATTGTCAAATGCAATACCCATCAACTTCGTCAAACACACCACCTTCCCAGTCTAATAGCACGATATTTCCGCCTAACACTTGCGTATTTTTTGATATTTTAAGTTGATCACGTTGGTAGTCGTCCATTTCAACTTCGATTGTTATGCGGACTTTTTGGGTTATTTCATTGCTCATTTCCTACTCCTTTTCCTTTGTAACTTGGATATTCAGATCTCAAAATCCGATAACAATTTGTTTTTAACTCAAAAATGCTTCTCGGCAGAGCGTTAATAGGCAATGTTTTACAGGCTCTCCCGGTGTCGTCCATACCATACGGCACACCGATTGCGCACCAACATCGTGCGGCATGTACCGCTGCGTCTTTAACCACATCCGAGTTAATCACAAAGCTATTCGGCCCAATGCGTTGCAACAAAACACCTTGTGCCATAAGCTTTTTAACCCGCCGTCTAAATTGACTTTCGCTTAATCCAGAGCCTTCAATAAGGTGTCTTACACTCAATATTGCAAAGTCTTCTGCTCTTTTCTCTGCATGATCATCGCTATACGTGCCAACACTGCCACCGATATACGTTACCAAGGTGTGTTGTGCGATGCGGTCTAATGTTTCATCCCAGATATACTCAAGGATATGTTCGTCTAGCACTTTCATATCTTCCCCAATCTCATTCTCATCCCTGACAACCGCTCCGAACATTTAATCCATTCGCTCATATCACACCACCAATACATATAATAGCCATTCTGTGAATCCTTTCATGCTTACTCCTAATATAAATCTTCTGAGAACAGAATATCTGAGTTTGGTGAACCAGATAAACGAATTACTTGGTTCTGAGCTTTAGCAATTTCCATTGCTTCTTTACGACCTACAAAACGACCTTTATTAGTTAGAAACCCTTGTTCCCAATCTAAAAGAGCATACTTGTATTGTTTTTCTAATTCTTTAATCTGCTTACGCATGAATGGGTCATAGTGTCTTAAACCATATACTTCATGGATAATCTCACCGCCATCTTCATTTGTACCATCTCTTTCATCTACAAACACTTGGCAAGCAGAGCATACAATTCTTTCAGGAATATCTACATATTCTCTTTTTTGGTTTAAGAGTTTAATAAATTCATTGAATAATGTTTGTCTTTCTTCAGGCGTTTGTTGTTTGATTAAATTAATAATATCCATCACTTACTCCATCATACTCTTCATAAAATCAAGCCATTTTTGAGCATCTTCTTTTGTGCGGAAACATTGACCATTTATCATCAAGTTAGCTGCACAATCTGCATAAAACGAAAAATATCTAATCACTCCATCGCTTAAATAGAAAAACTCATCGCCAATATGTGGTTTAAACGGCTTAGGTAAAGTGCTTGTGTCGAATTTTGGATCAAGTTTTTTTACAAAGAACCATTCCATGGTCAGATTAGCGAGCCATGGTTGGATGATGCCATCTTCCGGCTGCATCACAAACTCGCCGTTTTTAGTTTTGGCGATAACTTTTAGAGGTAAATCAGGATTACCATCACATAGCACTAGAAAATTCTCCTTGTAAGCCTTTTCCAACACTTGTTCTGAGGTTAGTTTATGTTCTTCCCACATTCCGACAATATCAAGACCACCTTGACATGAACAGTAAGCACCGCAATCTTTCCAGTTTTCCGATGCGCCCTTGATAGTACCATCTTTATTAAAAATAATGCCTAGCAATGGATAAATTTCAGTGGATCCGCCCGGATATGAAAATTCATCAGGAATGCGGTAATAAACTATAGCTTTCAAACCATTACGTAATTTAACAGGCTCGCCATTTAAAGCTGCATCTAAGTTAAATTCTTTCATTTTCTATCTCCATTAAAACAAAAGGCACTCACTTGGAACGCCTATTGGATTTATTTGTTTAAATAATTAATCATTCTTTCCCCGATCCACTTAATAACCGGTACAGCCATACTATTGCCGATAGCTTTATAGCGCGGGCTATCCGGGCAATCTTCGGCTGGTTTATTTCGATACGATATTTGCGTATAACCTGGAGGAAAACCTTGTAATTTTTCGCATTCTGAAGGGGTAAGTTTGCGAATGTTTTGGTTGATGCTCATGCATGGAATGTTATTCCCACCTGTCCCCATTCTTGCGGTAAGTGTTGGCGTAGTGCCGTCCTTTTGTATGCGCACAACATCGCGTCGGTCTGAAATATCGAACAAAACATTTTCCTGCCCATTATTGCGCCCTAGGCAGTGGGCAGTTGATGTTGAAATAATCGGGTCTTGCGTACCATGTACTACAATAGTTTCAGAGCCACCACCAAGCGCCCCACCACTAGCTTTTACTAGCCCCCCCAATACGGATTGGCGATACGTTCCAAAGCTTCCCTCAGCGTAGCAGGTAAAACCTTGTTGCGTTTTTCCGCACGATTGAGAATACCCTTGCAAGCTTTTGCGCTCAAAAAGTATTTGGGCGACGCTTCTTTCTCTAGCACTTGCCACAAGGAACACGCGCTTGCGTCGTTGGGCGAGTCCGAAGTATTGAGCATTGAGTGTTCGCCACGCGACAGTTCGAGCTGAATGCAATAAACCTGCGTTTGTCCATTTTCGCCCTGTTGGCTGCAATGGCTGACGTTCTTGAACCAGTCCAGCCAAAAAGTGTCCGAATGCGTTGTCCTTGGTGGATAGTACACCCGGAACGTTTTCCCACAACAAAACGCACGGCTGCTTACCGTCTTGGTATCTAACATAATCAATAGCCTCTAATATGTGTATTAAAGTTAACGTGAGATTTCCGCGGTCGTCATCTAACGAGTTTCGCAAACCAGCGACAGAAAATGCTTGACAAGGAGTACCACCAACAAGCACATCAGGCGCAGGAATTTCACGGTTTAAGATTTTTTCGGGTAAGGTGGTCATATCACCAAGATTTGGGATGTTGGGATAATGATAAGCAAGCACGGCGCAAGGAAAAGGCTCAATTTCGCTAAACCACAGCGGTTTACTTAAGCCTTTCCATGCCACGCTTACCGCTTCAATCCCTGAACAGATTGAACCGTAGGTAAACATAGTGCGGTTATTTTTTCCTCTGTTTTGGATTAATCACAGGCAACACAGGTACAAGTGGTTTTGCTGTTGTAACTGTTGTTGATGTGCTGCTGCGGCTTTCATTTATCCAGTCAAATAGTTCCTCCCACGAATCGTAGTCAAGTTTGTGGAATGCGTTATTTCGGTCGCTTGCCCAGCGTTTCAGATGCTCATTAATATCGCGAGTAATTACCTCTCGAGTATTACTGCTTAACACGCTCCAGTAGGTTTTAACATCGTGAATAGTTTCGCTAACGATATAAGTATGTCGTGGCAAGCTGTATCGGACGTGACTAATCATTAAATTTTGGAATTTATGTAAGGGGAGTTTGATGTTAATTTCATTCATTTTCGTTTGCTTTTCTTTTTACGTTTACTAAAAATACGTTCTTGTTTTATTGCTCTAAGCTCAGTTTCAAGCGTCGCATTTTCTCGTTTTAGTTGATTGTTCTCAGCTTCCAGACTTTTAATTAATTCACCCAATTTTCGTAGCTTCAATTCATGGAGTTCGATAGATTTATCAATATGTTTATCCAATCGTCTAAGATCGTCTATCAGGACTTTTTCAGCTAGCCGTTTAAGTAATCTCATAATCTATCCCTAATCCCGCCAAATTCTTTTATTAGGCTATCCACTGTTTTACCAAGCACGCTCGCCATTAAGACAAAGTCTACATCAAAACGAGCAGTTACATCTTCTTTTACAATATCATCGTTCTGCTCGGTGATATTGTCGTCAAATTTCAGGCGTTTAAGCGTGCCATCTTCAACCAAGATAAATTTAAGGTTGTTTTCCCACTCAAGCGCGAGTTTAGAGATCAAGCCATTTTGAACAAGATCGATAATTTCCTCGTCTTCAATATCTTTTTGTTTACAGTGGATAACGCCAAGATCTTCTTTTTCGCGGATTTCCACTTCCTTACGCAAGATTAGCCAATCAGGTGCAGTATCTGTAACCCATCTTGTCATTACTTCACACGGCGCACAGTTAAACGCCAACGGTACTACTGGCAAGCTGCCAAGCGATTTACGCAAAAGTGCAAGTACATCTTCGGCTGTTTTACTTGATGCTGTATCAACAAAGATAAGTTGTTTCAACGTGTCGATATAAAGTGCGGTCGTTTTGATACGAGAAAACGCTTGCGGAAGTAGGGTAGCTATCACATCATCTTTTAAAGATGATCGTTCTACTTTCTTTAATTTTCGCTGTTCTTTTTCTTCAAGTGCAGTGATTCGTTTATTGAGTTCACGATTCACAACTTCCACAGGCAAAATCTTCTCTTCTCGTTTAGCTACAAGTAAGATTTTTCCGTTCGCTTGATGTGCTAAATTTTCGCTGGTGACGAGCGGAGCAGACCAACCGAAATGGCTAACATCTGCTGAACCACACGGAGTAAATTCACATTCTTTGAGTTGTTTTTCGATATTCTCAAAGTCTATTTGTTTTGTTAATTGGTAAATAATTGCATTTCTGAACCAGTACATTTTTATTATTCCTCATAAATAAAAGCCGCTAATTAATAGCGGCAGATTTTAAGCATCATCTTCGTAGTAGTGTTCTTCAACCACGAATCTATCACTACCATAGATAGGTTCTCTATATGGTTTTTTAGTCGTCTTTAACCTCAACAAACTCACCTATCTCATCTAACGTGTACCAAGTATCAGCTTTGATGTTATTTTCACCGACTTTTGATGCTTTGATATGGATTAGCTCGCCATCATGATTGCGATATACACAAACAATAGCACCATTAATACTCGCCTTAGCTTTAGATTGCCAACCAAGCGCAACAGCTATAGATTGCTTGCCAGATACTTCCGCTACCGACCGATCGCCTGTATTAGTCGCTGCCGACTGATCG
>NZ_KV833431.1:0-3298 GCF_001837655.1 Haemophilus sp. HMSC071C11
GCGGGAGCGTTATAAATATAAAAGTGCGGTTGATTTTTGAGAGTTTTTTAAAACGCTTTGAAAATTGACCGCACTTTTACTTTAAGAAACCGTTATTTTTTACTCAAGTGCTTTCGTTTCCATTCATTTGTTTTCTTAAGCAGTATTTTACCCAATGGACGAGGGTCGCCTGTAAAAAGCTTTTGTAAGCCGTTGTTTTCTATGATGTAACGACGGAGTTCAAGACGTTCTTGATGGTTTTCAGCCAAACGTAAAGCACATTCAATGTATGTTTCGCGAGTATCGGCTATCAGCCATTCTGGTAGTCCTAAGCGTTTAAACAGACCTTCATCAATATGTTCATGTACTTCATCCCCCGTTTTGCATACACCAACTAAACCTAATGTAACCATATCAATTATGCCGTTTGTATTACCGAAAGGAAACGGATTTAGTAGCATATCGCAATCACGCAATATTGCCAGATAATCGTGATAAGGTGCGTGGGGATGTGCAGTGGCATCGTCACCTAAATAGCTTTCAATAAACCATTTGACATAAGGGTGTGTCAAGCCTGTTGATTGTCCAAGTGCGAAATGAAAATGTATTTTGACTTTAGCTTTATCTCTGATTTCTTGCAATGTTAGCAAAAATTCAGGGTTTAATTTCATTGTGGTAGCGGCAATACCGATATTGACTACTTCAGGGTTTTCTCTGAGTACATAATCCACTTTTTGTGGGGCGAGCGCAGAAGGTACATAAGGTAGGGCATCTTTGGGTAAGCGTAAAAGGGTTTCGCTGAAACAATCTTCACTGCCCACATAATCATCTTCTACGATGACATAATCAATAAATTCAGAGTGCGTAGTGGCAGGATGACCCAAGGCTACAGCTTGAATAGGGGCAAGCCGAGTGTTGCTCACAAAAATCGTGGTAATATCCATGCCAATGCTTGGCATATAGAACACTGCGGGTTGGAAGGTTTCGCACTGTTTACGGATAAAAAACAGTCTCTCCATTATATTATTGCTACTGATTTCAAAGAACTCGTCAAACACTTCTCGACCTATTTTATCAACGCCCTCATGGCCTAAGCCGACTAAATAGAATTTTTCTCGAGCAGCAATCATTGAAGTTGAATGTGTACGATAAATCGAATGTCCCGAATTAAAATGTTCAAGCAGTACCATCATCACAGGTTTGCCGTCCTTTTTACCTAAGGTGTAAAGGTAGCGGTCTTGCCATCCTTGCGTGAGGATATGCTTGCGGACAAGTTCGTTTAATGGACGCTTAACATCGTGCTTGTTTTTTGCTAAATCATAACTGCAGTGCATATATACATCATGAAGGATATTTGCAGGCAATTCATCTAAATTAGCAATTTCGGCGAGTTTTTTAGGAAACCACTGTAAAACCACCGCTCTTTTATGAAACGCAGATGCGGTACCAATAAAACGTGAAGATTGCAACGCAAAACACAATGAAGCACAAAGTTGTTGATTCCCTGCCCATAACGCATCTAAACTCATATTGACATTGGATTCGGGTAAGTAAAAAATACAGAATTTAGCAATAGAAGAGTTGTCTGTTGCTAAATGAAAGCCACCTTCGGAATCTGGGTTGATATTATATTTATTGAGAATATGGTCTGCGTTAACGTAGGGGGAAGAGGCAAAAATCAGCGTCAACCAGCGTTGCAGACTAATCATCTTTAACGCCCCTTCTTCAGAAATTGCCAATTCGGGGTCGGAAAAGAGTGTTGTAATTGCATTAGCGAGACGAGTGGCAAAATAAATAAGTAATTTTTCGGGTAGATATGCCAGCTGAGCGGGTGCGTCAAATTCAATATCGTGAACGCCTCCAAAATTAGCATCCATTTTTTCCAGAATCACCATTAATTCACGACAAGCAAACTCATAATCTTTTTTTGCGATATGTTGTTCCAAGCGCAATAGGCTAGGTTTGGGTGATTGTTGAAGCATTTGCGGGGAAGTTTGGTTGTTGTTTGATTCCACAAGTGAAACGGTCGTATTTTGTGGAGCGTTTTGCAAATTTTCTTTTGTCATATTATTAAATCCCTTGTATCGAAATCCCCTGTATCGCCATGGCACATGGCATGGAGTATACTTTAGTTTATCATATAAATTGTTTTTTAGCATTGCTTGGTTTGCTTGATATACAGGGGTAAAAACAGGGTTGCGTATAGACTGTAAATTGGCTGGTAAAGCATATAGTTATAAACTGGTAGGCGGAACGCTTACCAGTTGATTAAATTTCAGGGTTAGAAACTGAATGTTAATCTACCCCAGAAGGTTGTAGGTGAGCTTGTGCGTTTTTTGTTGCCATTCAAATTGTCACTATTGGCATTTGCAAAGCGACGAGCAACAAAAGCATCTAGGCTTAAGTTTTGTGTAGGAGAGGTTTTAATGCCTAAACCCGCAGAGGATACTGTGTGCATATCTTCACCGTAAATTTTAGCATTTTCGCTATTATAACGGAACTGACCTGCATCATAAAACGCATAAGGGCTGATTTGAAAGCGGGTGTATTTTGGCATACTTAATTCATTACGCCATACAAGACCGCGCTCACCACTTGCACCGCCGTATTTAAAGCCTCTGACGCCATAAGTACCTGTTACAGAGAATAAATCTATGCTACTTATATCTTGTAGAGTAAACTGACCCGATAATTGACTGCTAAAATGCCAACCTTGAGCAAACTCTTGACTCAACCCTAAACTGGCTGTGCTAATGTGATAGCTGCGATTAAATGTTTCGCCAATGCGCTCCATTCCAAAAGAGCCTGGTAATTTACTCGCGTAATAATGATGAGTTAAATCAATATTAAAGATTGTTTTAGGGGTGAATTGGATATGCCCATCAATGCCTGCACTTACGCCTGATACTGCAAATTTTTTCTTCGTTGCACCCAGGGTGTTTAACTCGGATGTTTGATTAATATGGCGGTAGTTGTAGCCTAAATTAATTTTAAACTGGTCTTCCATACCAAGGTTAAATGTTGGGAGGTAATAACTCCATTTCAGATTTGCAGAGATAGATTGACCTTTTGATAATTTACGATTAATCGCACTTGGTAAGCCGTCGATATCATTAGAATCAGCATAACTCATGCTGGTATAAAGGCTTAAGGATTGATGTTTGTCATAAAACGGATAAGTATATCCCACGCCTACCGCATAAGATTTTGATGGTGCTTTCACATTGGTTAATGCGTTTAGGTTTAATACATCATCATGTCCAGTTAAATTGGCATTAACAAAACCTAAACTCACACGTTGATAGTTAAACTCCCTTGC
>NZ_KV833432.1:0-257 GCF_001837655.1 Haemophilus sp. HMSC071C11
ACTATCAAACCGCCTTTAAACTTTGGTTACCTATGGCAGAGCAGGGATATGCAAAGGCTCAATTTAATTTGGGCGTGATGTATGCTAAGGGGCAAGGCGTCAAACAAGATGATTTTGAAGCGGTGAAGTGGTATCGCCAAGCGGCGGAGCAGGGATATGCAGAGGCTAAATTTAATTTGGGCCATATGTATTCTAAGGGACGAGGCGTCAAACAAGATGATTTTGAAGCAGTGAACTGGTATCGCAAAGCGGCGGAG
>NZ_KV833432.1:357-557 GCF_001837655.1 Haemophilus sp. HMSC071C11
GGTATCGCAAAGCGGCGGAGCAGGGAGATGCAGATGCTCAAGCTATATTGGGATTCTTATATCTTTTAGGAGAAAGAGGTGTTCAAGTAAATAAATCTTTAGCCAAAGAATGGTTTGGTAAGGCTTGTGATAATGGTAATCAAAATGGCTGCGAATATTATGGCAAGCTAAATAGAGGGGAGCTCTAATGCCAACTTTAC
>NZ_KV833433.1:0-312 GCF_001837655.1 Haemophilus sp. HMSC071C11
CGTTCCTCACGCATCGCTTTTAATGCTCGCACTCGCCCTTCATTTCTTGTACGGCGAGCCTTGATACCTTGGCGAATCCACACTTCTTCCTGTGCAAGACGTTTATCAAATAATTCATTTTGCAAGGCTTCAACGCGTAGATTTTCTTCTTTCGTGGTTAAATATAAATCGTAATTGCCTAGATAAGACTGCAATTGACCGCGATCTAAATCCACAATGCGTGTTGCCATTTTGCGAATAAAAGAACGGTCATGGGAAATAAATACAATGCTACCTTGGAAATCCAGTAAGAAATTTTCCAGCCATTCAATA
>NZ_KV833434.1:0-245 GCF_001837655.1 Haemophilus sp. HMSC071C11
GCTCACACAGATTGGCTGATAGTTGTAGACAAGATTAAAAACGAAGCGAAAGCAACGTTGAAAAATAAACGTTAAAAGATAAAAAGAAAATAGAGTATCTTTAATTGATGTCCCCATCGTCTAGAGGCCTAGGACATCGCCCTTTCACGGCGGTAACCGGGGTTCGAATCCCCGTGGGGACGCCAATTAAAGATAACTTTATTAGATTGTCTTACTGTTCTTTAAAAAATTGGAAACAAGCTGAA
>NZ_KV833435.1:0-30542 GCF_001837655.1 Haemophilus sp. HMSC071C11
TCACCGCTTCAAAATCATCTTGTTTGACGCCTATTCCTCTTGCATACATCACGCCCAACATCAATTGAGCCTCTGCATTTCCCTGCTCCGCCAGAGGTAACAAAAATTTAAAGGTGGTTTGATAATCGCCTCTCGTAGTGGCTTCAGAACCTTGTTGGAATTGCTGTTCCAGCGTATCCGCCCAAGCGGTGGATTGAAAAGAAAAGATAGAAGCGCCTAAAAGTGCGGTGGTAAAAAGTGTTTTTGTGAATCGCATAGAAATCGTCCATTTATTAATCAACAATTGAAACAACCAAACATTTTTTGTTTAGCATTATGTTTTGTTGTACTCTCTGTAAAGAGAGTACAACACCCAGTATACTGGGTGTGAAATGATTAAAAATTGAACTATTTAATTAGGAGGGAATTGGGGGCTTAAGACTGAAAAAAGTGAGCAATTTTGCTCACTTTCTGCTATTAAATACGCACGACATCAAACTTCGCCAGATCAATTTCATCTTCTGTGCCATAAAATGCCACTAACGCCTTGCGTAACATTTCCGCTCGTTTTGGTAAACCTTTTTCCGCATAGATTTTCACTTGTTCATACACGGCTTGTTTAAAAGGCTGTGTATCGCCCGGATTGCCATTCAAATTATCCGCACTGGCAAAATAACGGAAACCTGCCGCCGTTGCCAAAATCCACTCTAATGCTTGCGGTTTAACTTCAACTTTTTCAAAATCACGCTGACGTTCTTCTGAACGTCCATCTGGCTCATACCAATAACCAAAATCTTCTAGTTTACGGCGTTCTTTGCCTGCCACTAACCAATGGGCAATTTCGTGCAATGCACTGCTGTAAAAGCCTCGCGCAAAATAAATCGCGTTATAAGGCACTTCATCATTTGCGGGTAAATAAATGGGCTCATCACCGCCTTTGACTAAGCGAGTGTTGTATTCCTCTTCAAAACATTGATTAAAAATTGCAATAATATCTTCTAATTTATGTTCCATGGTATCGACTCCTAAAAAACCGCGAGATTATATCACCAGAGGCTCATTTGTTCTTGTTTATTTTCTTCGGGTAAATTGACATGTAACCCAATCAAACGAATCGATCGCCCTTTTGCTCGCATAAAAATTTGAGGAAGTAATTGTTGATTTTTAAAATTTAAGGGGGTATATTCATGCAAGGCAGTTATTAAAAAAGCGGTGATAATCTCCCTGCCGCAGCCTACTTGAGGTGGCTCGTCCTGCTCAGGTGTCCGAGAGCGTGTGTAAGTGATCGGGAGCCTTACTTGATAACTGCCAATTTACCTTTCATTTTTTCTACTTCCTTGATATTAATCTCCCTTGCCGAAAGCACAAAAATTTCATTAAATTTAGATAAGTGCTTTATTACACCTAAAATACGCTGTTTCTCAAAGTTTTTGATAAAATAAAAACGATCATTATCTTGTAGAACAATATCAGGCTGATTAAATAAATCAGGGAAAAGTGCATAGCTTTCCAGTCCAAAATCTTGCCCATCACGGCTATTAAACTGTTTAATTAAAGTATCATCAGAAAGCCACACTGTGCCAGTTTTGCTTTTCAATAAATCCTTACTTTCCGCACTCAAGACACCTGCCGCAAATTTAAAATTTTTGGTAAGACTATCTCGCACCTGTAACATTTGATCAACAGTGAGTTTTTTTCCATCTAGGCTGAGCGTTTGTTTCATCTCCGCCATATGCTTTGCCAACAACTCAAAATCGTGCTTAAACTCCCCACCTTTCATCTCAACCTTCGCAAACGCATGCGCCAGTTTTTCAGGATAAAGATCCAAATTAGGCTTGTAGTTTAATCGCCCTACATTGTAATCAAAGCCTTTATCCGTCACACGTATCGTGCCATCAGGCAATTTAAACCCTACCGTCTTTTCACGATTACCTTGCTTATCTGCTGGGCGTTCTACTTCCACCAAAAATTCAGAACTGTCGTCAGGCTTATCAATCCCACGGCGTTTCAAATCTCTTTCGCCTAACCTTCCTGCGGTTCAGGAATCCCTAATTTATCCCACACCCAACTTTCCGAAATCTGCACGCCAATGCCCGTAAGTTTAGGGATGGCATCTGCAAATACCGATAAGTCTTCATATTCTTTTGTGTCAAACTCAAAATAAGGGATACGATGTGGCGCAATATTCGGATCAACATTAATTTGCAAATACGGCAAAATGATTTGTTGAGTGATAGTTTGCGCAAGGTGGCGCAATGACAAAACGTTGTGATCAGCCTATTTGTATTGAGTATGAAGAATGCGAACCGAATAAATACGGTGAGATTCGTAAGAAAATTGTGGGGGTAAAAAACAGATTCACAGAAAAGAAAATCATCACCAAATTAAAAAACTGGGTGATTAAATCAGCGAAAAGTGCGTTGGGTTCCACCGCACTTAATTCGGAGACCACCGAACAAACAAGGCGCATCGAGCCGCTTGGACTTGTGTCAATAACTGTAACCGTTCAAAAATTGAACATCAAGCTAATCTATTGATGTTGCCTATCGGTTCGCCATTAAAACCGTCACAAATTGACCTTTTAATGCTCCATGGACGGTTACAGCTTAATGACTATCGGTGGATTTGTTGTGAAAACGATGAAGTTTTCATTAAAGAAGAAAAAATTCCGTTGGCTCAAGCCTTTGGTTGGGGTCAGATCATAACCCGCCTTTGTTTTATAGCCTTCTGCCATATCAGGTGCGTAATAAGTATTTTGCAGAATACTGAGATCTCTATGGCCCGATATTTTGGCTAATACCATTACATCCACTTTTTCTGCCAATCGTTCACGGCGGGTGTCGTGAAAATGTAAATTGGCATTTTCAAGCCCTTCCATCTTTTTGAGCTTGCGGAAGTTGTGATCCAGTTGGCGTGCTTCCATTTGGAATACTCGCAGATCACTTTCTGTTTTTACCGAAGTAAGATGTTGTAAAATCGCTATTGCTTTTACCGAAAGAGGCACCGTGCTTGAATGTCCATTTTTAGTAATTGGCAAAAAGGCGGTGCGCTTTTCAAAATTGATATTATTCCAAGTTAAACTTGCTATTTCCCCTGCTCTCATTGCTGTCTCTATAGCAAAAAGAAATGCCGCCCCCGTGCAATTTTGTAAGGTTTTTGGCGGTTCAATATGTTCGACATCATAACCTGACACAAAAATCAGACGCTCAATTTCATGTTCATTATATCGACGAGTTCTTGGCGCTGGTGCTTTTGGTTTCTCAAGATATTTTAGGGGGGGGCTGTTATAAAATCCCATTCAATCGTTTTGGCCATTAGAGCAGAAAGCGAACTACGTTCACGCAAAACTGTTGCTGGAGAGACTTCTTTTAATCGTTGATTTTACCACTCACGAAAGTGTGCTTTTCCTATTTCTTGTAAAGATATTGCGGCAAGCGGAGTTCGAGAAAGACGCAGTAGTCTTATGCGCTCTTCACGTTTCCCGTGCTTGGTTACAGTGACTTCTTTTAGATACTTATCAATCAGTTCATCCAATGTAATATCAGGGATTTCATTATACTTTCCTGATTCGAGCTGTTTTTCGAGCATTTCTGCCCATTTTTTGCGTCTGCTTGAGTCAAAAAAAGTAGCTGATTTGCTCACGCCAAACTTGCGCACTTGTGCGTGCCAACGCTTGCCATTCTTGATAATTGTCGCCATTGTTTATTCCATAAAAATGTGTGCAATACACGTGTGCAAAAATATGTGCAATGGAGTATAGAACAGATCGAAATCGATCCCAATCGGTATAAAAATACTACCTTTTAGGCGATTTTGATATAAAAAAGAAGGTATGTTTTAGTGTGTGAAATTATATAAGCTATTGTTTTTACTTATATTTTATCTATTTCTATCTGAAAATTGGGGAATAGAGAAAAATAGAGATGGTGCGACTAGCTGGACTCGAACCAGTGACCCCCACCATGTCAAGGTGGTGCTCTAACCAACTGAGCTATAGTCGCACAGTGTGAAGTAGTCGTGATTATAGATATTTTTAACTTGAACACAAGTATTTTTCTTAAAACCCGATATAACTGGCAAAAAAGTAAACAAAACCAGCTTAAATAACTGAGCCGTTTTTGATTTCCAAAAGTTTTAAGCGTATAATGTGCACCGATTTTTTATCTGGCTAATATATGTAGCGAAGTAAAATAACACCTTTAAAATTTTGTAATTATTGACGGAGTAAATAATGTCTAGAAGACTAAGAAGAACGAAGATTGTATGTACTATGGGCCCATCAACTGACCGTGATAACAATCTTGAAAAAATTATCGCAGCGGGCGCAAACGTAGTTCGTATGAACTTCTCTCACGGTACACCTGATGACCATATCGGACGTGCTGAACGTGTACGTTCTATTGCGAAAAAATTAGGTAAAACCGTGGCAATCTTAGGTGATTTACAAGGTCCTAAAATTCGTGTTTCTACTTTTAAAGACGGTAAAATTTTCTTAAACGTTGGCGATAAATTCATTCTTGATGCAGAATTACCAAAAGGCGAAGGCACTCAAGAATCCGTTGGTTTAGACTATAAAACGCTTCCTCAAGATGTTGTGCCGGGCGATATTCTTTTATTAGATGATGGCCGTGTTCAATTAAAAGTATTATCAACTGATGGTGCAAAAGTTTTCACTGAAGTTACTGTTGGTGGTCCATTATCAAATAATAAAGGTATCAATAAATTAGGTGGCGGTTTATCTGCGGATGCCCTAACAGAAAAAGATAAAGCCGACATTATTACCGCTGCACGCATTGGTGTTGATTTCTTAGCCGTTTCTTTCCCTCGTTCAAGTGCAGATTTAAATTATGCACGTGAACTTGCTCAACAAGCAGGTTTAAATGCAAAAATCGTTGCTAAAGTTGAACGTGCAGAAACCGTTGCTAATGACGAAGCCATGGACGATATTATTTTAGCATCCGATGTAATTATGGTTGCTCGTGGTGACTTAGGTGTAGAAATCGGCGATCCTGAATTAGTCGGTGTACAGAAAAAATTAATTCGTCGTTCACGTCAATTAAATCGTGCTGTAATTACAGCGACTCAAATGATGGAATCAATGATTAGTAACCCAATGCCAACGCGTGCTGAAGTAATGGACGTTGCAAACGCAGTATTAGATGGAACTGATGCAGTTATGCTTTCTGCAGAAACAGCAGCCGGTCAATATCCTTCTGAAACAGTGGCAGCAATGGCTAGCGTATGTTTAGGTGCAGAAAAAATGCCAAGCATTAACGTTTCTCGTCACCGTATGGATAAAGAATTTGAAACCATTGAAGAGTCTGTTGCGATGTCTGCAATGTATGCAGCAAACCACATGAAAGGTGTAGCGGCAATCGTCACTTTAAGTAGCACAGGCCGTACTCCATTATTAATGTCACGCATTAGCTCTGGTTTACCAATCTTTGCTTTATCTCGTCATCAAGAAACCTTAAATCTTTGTGCATTATACCGCGGTGTAACCCCTGTTTTCTATGGTGAAGATAGCCGTACTGAAGCTGGTGCAAAAGCTGCACTACAATCATTAAAAGAAAAAGGTTATTTATCTGCAGGCGATTTAGTGCTTCTAACGCAGGGTGGACAAGGTGCGACAGAAACTAACGTTTGTCGCACATTAATTGTTGAATAATCAATAATCTGAATACTTTAAATAAAGAGCGGTGGATTTTCCACCGTTTTTTATTTCCTTTTTTTACCGCACTTTTCACTTAAACCCAATAGATATTTGCGGTATTATAGGCGACATTCTAGTATCGAAATAAGTCCTATGGCATCACAACCTCAAATCAAATCTTCTGACAAAAAAACGGCACAAGTAAGTATTCCCCCGCACTCAATTGAAGCTGAACAAGCTGTATTGGGTGGCATTCTGCTGAGTAATCAACATTGGGATAGCATTGCTGAACGTGTTATTGCTGACGATTTTTATACTTTTCAACACCGTCTGATTTTTACAGAAATGGAACATCTAATGCGTAATCAATCGCCTATTGATTTAATTACGCTAGATCAAGCCTTAAGAAGCCGTGGTGTAAGCGATGAAGTGGGGGGGTTTGCCTATCTTGCAGAGCTTTCCAATAATACCCCGAACGCAATTAATATTTTGGCTTATGCGGATATTGTGAGAGAGAAAGCCATATTACGAGAACTTATTTCGGTAGGAAATCGTATTGCTGAAAATAGTTATTCTCCCAAAGGGCAAGACATTAAGTTAATTCTTGATGAAGCTGAGCGTGAAGTATTTGCGATTGCAGAAAAACGAACAACTTCTAGCGAAGGCCCGCAGAATGTGATCAATGTATTGGAAAGTACTATTGAAAAAATTGATATTTTAAGCAAGCTTGAAAATCATTCGGGTGTGACTGGTGTTACAACTGGCTTTACTGATCTTGATAAAAAAACGGCAGGTTTACAGCCTTCTGACTTAATTATCGTTGCGGCACGTCCGTCAATGGGTAAAACCACTTTCGCAATGAACCTTTGCGAAAATGCTGCAATGGCAAGTGAAAAACCTGTTTTAGTATTTAGTTTAGAAATGCCCGCAGAACAAATTATGATGCGTATGATCGCATCGCTTGCTCGCGTTGATCAAACCAAAATCCGCACAGGTCAAAATTTAGATGAAATTGAATGGAACAAAATTGCCAGCGTAGTGGGAATGTTCAAACAAAAAAATAATCTTTTTATCGATGATTCTTCAGGTTTAACCCCTACCGATGTTCGTTCGCGCGCACGCCGAGTTTATCGTGAAAATGGTGGATTAAGTATGATTATGGTGGATTATTTGCAATTAATGCGCGCACCCGCATTTTCAGATAACCGAACACTAGAAATCGCAGAAATTTCTCGCTCCCTTAAGGCACTCGCCAAAGAATTACAAGTGCCAGTGGTCGCCCTTTCTCAATTGAATCGTACTTTAGAACAACGTGCAGACAAACGCCCTGTAAACTCAGATTTACGTGAATCAGGCTCTATCGAACAAGATGCTGACTTGATTATGTTTATTTACCGTGATGAAGTCTATAACGATAACTCGGAAGATAAAGGGGTTGCAGAAATTATTATCGGTAAACAGCGTAATGGCCCAATTGGTCGAGTGCGATTAAAATTTAATGGACAGTTCTCACGCTTCGACAATCTCGCTGAACAACGTGAATATAGAGATGATTATTAAGGAAAAATAATGAACGTAAAACCGGCGACAGCGAAAATCAGTTCGCACGCCTTAAAACAGAATTTAGAAATAATTAAACAAAAAGCACCAAATAGCAAAATTATTGCTGTGGTTAAAGCAAACGCCTATGGTCACGGCGTTGTGTTCGTTGCTTCAACCTTAGAACAAAGTGTCGATTGCTTTGGGGTAGCGCGTTTAGAAGAGGCTTTAGCATTACGTTCCAATGGTATTACTAAACCGATTTTATTGCTTGAAGGCTTTTTCAATGAACAAGATTTGCCCATCTTAGCGGTCAATAATATCGAAACTATTGTACATAATCGTGAACAATTAGAAGCATTAAAACGTGCGAATTTACCAAGTCCAATTAAGGTTTGGTTAAAAATAGATACGGGAATGCACCGTTTGGGCGTTGCTCTTGATGAAGTGGATTATTTTTATCAAGAACTCAAAAAACTCCCTCAAATTCAACCGCACTTAGGCTTTGTCAGCCATTTTAGCCGAGCCGATGAACTAGAATCAGACTACACCCAACTTCAAATCAATCGTTTTTTATCCGCCACAAAAGATAAGCAAGGTGAACGAACAATTGCTGCTTCTGGTGGCATTCTTTTCTGGCCAAAATCTCACTTAGAATGTATACGCCCGGGTATTATTATGTATGGTATCTCACCAACAGATACTATCGGCAAAGAGTTTGGCTTAACGCCTGTGATGAATTTAACCTCGTCATTAATTGCCGTTCGCCATCATAAACAAGGCGATCCTGTAGGTTATGGCGGTATTTGGACAAGCTCACGAGATACTAAAATTGGCGTGGTCGCAATGGGTTATGGCGATGGTTATCCGTGCGATGTGCCAGAAGGTACGCCTGTTTATTTAAATGGCCGTCTTGTACCAATTGTTGGGCGTGTGTCAATGGATATGCTCACTGTTGATTTAGGCGCAGATAGCCAAGATTTGGTAGGCGATGAAGTAATTTTATGGGGCAAGGAATTGCCTATTGAAACCGTAGCTAAATTCACAGGCATTTTAAGCTACGAGCTAATTACAAAATTAACACCGCGTGTTATAACTGAATATGTTGATTAATCACTGCATTTTTTGAATAGAGGAAGTCATTCTCCCTAATAAAAATTCCAGAAAGTGCGGTTAAAATTTCAATTATTTTTAATGAAAGGAAATACTATGAAAAATATTAACCCAACTCACACCCAAGCGTGGAAATCTCTCGAAGCACATAAAGCTGAATTGTCAAATACCACTATCCAAGATCTATTTAAACAAGAAAAAAATCGTTTTGACGATTATTCTTTAACATTCAATAACCAAATTCTTGTAGATTTTTCCAAAAATAACATCAATCAAACAACCCTTTCACATCTTCGCCAACTTGCTCAAGAATGCGCGCTTGATAATGCAAAAGAAGCGATGTTTACTGGCGAAAAAATCAATCGTACTGAAAATCGTGCCGTGCTACATACTGCACTTCGCAATCGCGCTAATATCCCAGTGCTTGTTGATGGTAAAGATGTTATGCCTGAAATCAATGCGGTGTTAGCTAAAATGAAAGATTTCTGTCAGCGTATTATTTCTGGTAAATGGAAAGGCTATACAGGCAAAGCGATTACAGATGTTGTGAATATTGGTATTGGTGGCTCTGACTTAGGCCCTTATATGGTAACTGAAGCACTTCGCCCGTATAAAAATCATCTAAATATGCATTTTATTTCAAATGTGGATGGTACACATATTGCAGAAACCTTAAAAAAAATCAATCCAGAAACCACTCTTTTCTTAGTGGCATCGAAAACCTTTACAACTCAAGAAACCATGAGAAATGCGCAAAGTGCGCGTGATTGGTTACTGAAAGCTGCGAAAGATGAAAGTGCGGTTGCAAAACATTTTGCAGCATTATCAACCAATGCTAAAGATGTAGAAAAATTTGGTATTGATACCAATAATATGTTTGAATTTTGGGATTGGGTTGGCGGTCGTTATTCTTTATGGTCAGCCATTGGTCTTTCAATTGCACTATCAATTGGCTTTGAAAACTTCGAAGAGTTATTAAATGGCGCGCATGAAATGGATAAACATTTCCGCTCTGCTCCAATCGAACAAAATATCCCAACTACTTTAGCCTTAGTTGGTTTATGGAATACCAATTTTCTTGGTGCACAAACAGAAGCGATCTTACCTTATGATCAATATTTACATCGCTTCGCAGCCTATTTCCAACAAGGTAATATGGAATCAAATGGGAAATATGTAGATCGTGATGGTAATATTATCAATAATTATCAAACTGGCCCGATTATTTGGGGAGAACCTGGTACAAACGGACAACATGCGTTCTATCAATTAATTCACCAAGGCACCACTTTAATTCCTTGTGATTTTATCGCACCAGCCCAAACCCACAATCCATTGGCGGATCATCACAATAAATTGCTTTCAAACTTCTTTGCACAAACAGAAGCATTAGCATTCGGAAAAACAAAAGAGGAAGTCGAGGCTGAATTTGTAAAAGCAGGTAAATCTTTAGATGATGTAAAAAATATTGTTCCATTTAAAGTATTCACTGGTAATAAGCCAACTAATTCGATTCTCGTTCAAAAAATCACGCCATTTACCTTGGGGGCATTAATTGCTATGTATGAGCATAAAATCTTCGTACAAGGTGTGATTTTTAATATCTTTAGCTTCGATCAATGGGGTGTAGAACTAGGCAAACAACTTGCAAACAGAATTCTTCCTGAATTAACAGATTCTGAAAAAGTAGCAAGCCACGATAGTTCAACAAATGGATTAATTAATCAATTTAAAGCATGGCGTTAATTGTTTGGATTTGAATAATTCTATAGCTGTCACAGATAACGACTAAAAACTCTATTTAGGTTAAGATAATCAAATGAGAGAAAGTCGCTTAAGTCAATATAAACAAAATAAACTTATTGAGATATTTCTGGCAAGTGTGACAGCTCTAGCCGCAGCTAAGTTGGTAAATATAAATAAACTTCAGCTTATTACTTTCATCGTCTACCATTGTTTATCACTCAAAGCAGCCTACATATGGAAATGTTTGAAAGTGAAATTCAAGCGAATGAAAGCTATTTTGGTGGTGCTCTGAAAGGTAAACTTGGTCAAGGAGAAGCTGGAAAAACTTCGTAATTTGTTTTTTGAAACGAAATGGCAAAGTATACACCGTGGTGATTATGAATATGCAATCTGCAACACTATTACCGATTATTCGAGAAAAGGTAAACAAGGTAGTATTGTTTATATGAATTTCTACAGAGGTTATGATATTCTTAAGCTATATTTAAAGGAATATGAATGGCGTTTTAATCACAGTGATTTAAAAAAACTCAAATTTCTATTTCAAAACAATTAATTTAGGAGAGTTTTAATTGATTATCTATGCATCTACTTTTGTTATTTAAATAACGTATAAAATAGTTTAAAGAAAAGTGTAGAATTGGAGCTTATATGGAAAATTTCCCATTAGTATCGGTTATTGTTTGTGCTTATAACGCTGAGCAATATATAGATGAAAGCATTTCATCCATTATTAATCAGAGTTATGAAAATCTAGAAATTATAGTTATCAATGATGGTTCAACAGATTTGGCTTTGTCTCATTTAGAAGAAATATCTAAATTAGATAAAAGGATAAAAATTATCAGTAATAAATATAATTTAGGGTTCACAAATTCTTTGAATATAGGCCTTGGTTGTTTTTCAGGTAAATATATTGCGAGAATGGATGCTGATGATATAGCTAAACCATCGTGGATTGAGAAAATAGTTACCTATCTAGAGAAAAATGATCATATTACAGCAATGGGATCATACTTAGAGATTATTGTAGAAAAAGAATGTGGAATTATCGGTTCTCAATATAAAACTGGTGATATATGGAAAAATCCATTGCTACATAATGAGATTTGTGAAGCTATGCTTTTCTATAATCCGATACATAACAACACTATGATTATGAGAGCAAATGTATATAGAAAGCATAAATTAATCTTTAATAAAGATTATCCGTATGCAGAAGATTATAAGTTTTGGTCAGAGGTTAGTAGGCTTGGTTGTTTAGCTAATTATCCTGAAGCATTGGTAAAATATAGACTACATGGAAACCAAACATCATCAGTTCATAATCATAAGCAAAATGAGGTAGCTAAAAAGATAAAGAGGGAAAATATTACATATTACCTTAATAAGATAGGTATAGATATAAAAGTAATTAATAGTGTGTCGTTGCTAGAAATATATCATGTGGATAAAAGTAATAAAGTGTTGAAAAGTATACTTTATGAGATGTATATGAACTTAGATAAATATACTATAACTTCACTCTTACATTTTATTAAATATCATCTTGAATTATTTGATTTAAAGCAAAATTTAAAGATTATAAAAAAGTTCATAAGAAAAATAAATGTTATATTTTAGATAGAGTGTTCAGAAAGGGGAGGAACAAATTCCCAGTTTGTCTAAAGGACTAAATTCTAATTTAGTCCTTTAAATTTATCTTAGATAGACGATAAATATATATTTTAAATGAATTTAATTATAAAAAATCAGTGCCTTACTAAGTTAAGACACTGATTAATCATATTAGACTTTAATGCTATTGGTTATAGCACAGAAACATTTAAGCTTGAGCCACCACCAACAATACGAACTCGGCGACCAGCTACAAAACTGCTGTCAGCCTTTTGAACAACAACGATCTCTTGACCATCATCTTTCTTAATTACAAGTTCAGCACCGTTTACTTGACTCATTTTTTCTTCGATTTTACTTCCAGCTATTGCACCGCCAATTGCGCCAACTACTGCAGCAATAGCTTGACCACGACCACCGCCAATTGCACTACCAGCAATACCACCTAACGCACCGCCACCAAGCGTACCAACTACACCTTGATTATCAGCTTGGATTTTAACAGGGCGCACAGAAACAATCGTACCATAAGTAATTGAACGCGCTTCCTTTGCTTGAGATGCGCTATAAACATCACCGCTGAAAATATCAGTATTTGCACAACCAGTTACACTAAAAGCAACTAACAGTGCTAATGCCATATTTGTTTTTTTCATATAATATTCTCTATATTAGAAGGAATTAAAGTGGGTTTCTTGGAGAAAAAGTTGAAATGTTTTTAGTATTACCATTGTCAGATACTGAAACACAAGCACCAACAACTAAAGTTGAATCATACTTATGCACAATAACAACTTCCTCTCCTTTCTGCTGGTTACCAGAACAATCATTTTTACGAACAGTTAATTTTAGATTTTTGCCTTCCATTTGACTAAAAATAATTTGACCTTTATAAGTACCCTCCTCCTTTTGAAAAGCAGAAAAAGCACTCAAGTCTACTGTTGCTAAACAACGAATGCAAGTGATAATTTATTCATTTTTACTAAACCTCAAGTATTTTTTTTATAGAATAAGGATGAACCTTAATGCAAGTATGATTTACTGTTTTATCCGTAAAACTTACTGCAATAGATGGATTTGGTAATCTTTCCCCATCCACTTTAGGCTCGCTCACTTTAATGGTTAATTGAGTTAATTTGTCCCATAAAAAATACATATTAACACGGTTAATCCATTCATTTATCGATTCTTTCGGTAAAAATGGCATTACAATCTCAATATGTTCCCAGCCCTCAATTGGATATTTTTTATTTTTAGGAAGTGGAAGTTCAATAATATCCACAAATTGATTGGCAAATTTAACTGGTTTTTCTAATTCAATAAGATAAATCTTACGACCATTAACAATATTATCAGATAAAATTCTACCGCACTTTAATAAAAGTATCAGCCAATTTTTAGCACTTTGCTCACTATTTACCCGTAATGCAAGATGATCAATTTCATAGTGAGACAGATCTATTGTCATTTCTTTGGCTAAATGCTGAATTTTTCTTTCAAATATTGCTAAATCTGCTGAAAGTGCGGTTAAATTTTCCTGTAAATTTGTCATTTTGTCCCTTTGAGAAATATACAAAGAACGGTATCATAACCGATTATTTTTATTATTCAATTTGAACATAGGAAAAAACGTGAATATTCAATCTATTCTATCCGATAAAATTAAACAAGCGATGATTCTTGCAGGTGCTGATCAATCTTGCGATGCGCTTATTCGTCAATCAGGAAAACCACAATTTGGCGATTATCAAGCCAATGGTATTATGGCTGCGGCAAAAAAATTAGGTTTAAATCCACGAGAATTTGCTCAAAAAGTTTTAGATAATCTTCAACTATCTGATATTGCAGAAAAATTAGAAATCGCAGGTCCAGGTTTTATCAATATTTTCTTAAATCCAACTTGGCTAACAACTGAAATTTCAGCTGCACTTTCCCACAAAAATTTAGGTATTCAAGCTACCAATAAACAAACAGTTGTGATTGATTATTCATCTCCAAACGTAGCAAAAGAAATGCACGTAGGTCATTTACGCTCTACGATAATCGGCGATGCTGTAGCCAGAACCCTTGAGTTTTTAGGTCACAATGTCATCCGCGCTAACCACGTAGGCGACTGGGGAACGCAATTCGGAATGCTTATTGCTTATCTTGAAAAAATGCAAAATGAACACGCCAGTGAAATGGAATTACAAGATCTTGAAGCCTTTTATCGCGAAGCCAAAAAACATTACGATGAAGATGAAGTATTCGCAGAAAAAGCACGTAATTATGTTGTAAAATTACAAAGTGGGGATGAATATTGTCGAACGATGTGGAAACGTTTAGTCGATATCACTATGCAACAAAATCAGCACAACTATAATCGCTTAAACGTGACTTTAACCGAAAAAGATGTAATGGGCGAAAGTCTTTATAATCCTATGTTACCAAGCATCGTAGAAGATCTTAAAAAACAAGGTTTAGCTGTGGAAAATGATGGTGCATTGGTTGTTTATTTAGATGAATTTAAAAATAAAGAAGGCGACCCAATGGGCGTAATCGTTCAAAAAAAAGACGGCGGTTTCCTTTACACTACAACAGATATTGCTGCAGCAAAATATCGTTATGAAACATTAAAAGCTAATTGCGCCCTTGTTTTTTCAGATACTCGCCAAAGCCAACATATGCAACAAGCTTGGTTAATTACTCGTAAAGCAGGTTATGTACCAGACAGTTTCTCTTTAGAACATAAAAACTTTGGGATGATGCTTGGTAAAGATGGCAAACCATTTAAAACCCGTACTGGCGGCACGATAAAATTAGCCGATCTATTAGATGAAGCCATTGAACGCGCCACTGTATTAATTAATGAAAAAAATACCAATTTATCTAATGATGAAAAAGAAGCTGTGATTGAGGCTGTTGGTATTGGTGCGGTGAAATATGCCGATCTCTCCAAAAACCGTACTACTGATTACGTTTTTGATTGGGATAATATGTTAAGTTTCGAAGGTAACACGGCACCTTATATGCAATATGCCTACACCCGTATTCGTTCGATCTTTAATAAAACAGATATAAATTCAACCGCACTTTTAGCTGCACCTTTAACTATTAAAGATGATAAAGAAAGAACCCTTGCAATCAAGCTTCTACAATTTGAAGAAGCCGTGCAAACTGTCGGAAAAGAAGGCACACCACACGTGCTTTGTGCTTATTTATATGAACTTGCTGGCATCTTCTCGTCATTCTACGAACATTGTCCAATTTTAAATGCTGAAGATGAATCTATAAAATTAAGTCGTTTGAAATTAGCATTATTAACGGAAAAAACCTTAAAACAGGGTTTAACGTTACTCGGTATTAAAACCGTAGAAAAAATGTAATTTAGATAATTAAAATCCCTTTCCTGAGAAAGGGATTTTTTATACTTGTTTACTGAATAAAAAAAGTGCCCCATTGGAGCACTACTCGGAAAGCAAAATAGATGTCGGCTATTTAAGATAGCACTTGTTTTTAGTGGTATCAGAATAAAGAAATCCAATCAGTTATGCAAATACATATTTTTAAATTTGTGAACTTGGTCACGATTTTTTTATAAAAAAACAAATGTATTTATAATAAAGTGCGGTAAAATTCTATTAAAATATTTCCGCACTTTACGCCCCTACTTTAAAGAATATTCTTTTCTCCACGAGACACACTAATCAATCCAGAACGAACAATTTCTAACAATGTAGTTTCTTCTTTCAATGCAGAAATAAACGCATCAACTTTATCATTTGTACCGCTTAATTGAATTGTGTAAGACTTTGGTGTGACATCTACAATTTGACCGCGGAAAATATCTGCTAATCGTTTAATTTCATCGCGAGATGACCCCACTGCTCTTACTTTCGCTAAAACAATTTCTCGTTCTATATGTTCCTGCTCACTTAAATTAACCACTTTAAACACATCCACTAATTTATGAAGTTGTTTTTCGATTTGCTCCAATGCCTGAGCATCGCCCACAGCTTCAATGGTCATTCGAGAAAGCGTTGGATCATCCGTTGGTGCAACCGTCAAACTTTCAATATTAAAGGCACGTTGTGAGAATAAACCAACAACACGCGATAAAGCACCAGACTCATTTTCGAGTAAAACAGATAAAATTCTACGCATTAGTTTGTCTCCTCTTGAGGTTTACTTAAAATCATTTCATTCATTGCTCCACCACGAATTTGCATTGGATAAACGTGTTCAGATTCATCTACATTAATATCTACAAAGACTAATTTATTTTTAATACTGAATGCTTCTTGCAATTTGCTTTCAAGTTCATCGGGGGTAGCAATTTTTATTCCTACGTGACCGTAAGATTCTGCCAATTTCGCAAAATCAGGCAAGGAATTCATATAGGTTTGCGAATGGCGACCAGAATAAATCAAATCTTGCCATTGTTTTACCATTCCCAAGAAATGATTATTCAAACAAATAATGACAACAGGAATACCATACTGCGTTGCGGTAGAAAGCTCTTGAATATTCATTTGAATACTACCATCGCCAGTAACGCAAACAACAGTTCCTTCAGGATGAGCTAATTTCACACCAAGTGCCGCAGGAAAACCAAAACCCATTGTGCCTGCACCACCAGAATTAATCCAATGACGCGGTTCATCGAATGGATAATGTAACGCAGCAAACATTTGGTGCTGACCTACATCAGAAGCCACATAAGCTTGTCCTTTCGTGAGGCGATATACCGCTTCCACGACTTGTTGCGGTTTAATCACGCCAGAAGTGCGGTCAAATTCCAAACATTTTTTTGCTTTCCATTGGTTGATTTCTTGCCACCAACTTTCAAGATCCGTTTGAGATTTTAATCCCTCTTCATTCAATAAACCCAAAAATTCTTCCAATACATTTTTCGCATTTCCGACAATTGGAATCGCTACTGGCACATTTTTAGAAATTGAGGTTGGATCAATATCAATATGAATCACTTTTGCATTTGGGCAATATTTTTCTAAATTATTTGTCGTACGATCATCAAAACGAACGCCAATCCCCAAAATAAGATCACTTTCGTGCATTGCCGTATTCGCTTCTAAAGTACCATGCATACCCAACATACCTAAGAATTGTTTATCCGTACTTGGATAAGCACCCAATCCCATTAATGAGGAAGTCACTGGTAAATTTAAACGTTGTGCAAACTGAATTAACTGCTTACTACATTCAGCAGTGATTGCGCCACCACCGACAAAAAGTATTGGTTTCTTCGCCACTAAAAGTGCTTTTAACGCTTTTTTAATTTGACCTTTGTGTCCATTTACTGTGGGATTATAAGAACGTAACTCGACAGATTCAGGATATTCATAAGGATATTTAAAATTCGGATTTACAGTGTCTTTTGGAATATCCACAACAACAGGGCCTGGACGACCCGTAGATGCAATATAAAAGGCTTTTTTCAAAGTAGATGGAATATCTTCCGCCTTTTTGACAATAAAGCTATGCTTCACAACGGGACGAGAAATACCCAGCATATCACATTCTTGGAAAGCATCACTGCCAATTAAATTGCTCATAACCTGACCCGAAATGATAACCATAGGCACAGAATCGGTATAAGCCGTTAAAATACCAGTGATAGCATTTGTTGCACCAGGCCCCGAAGTCACTAGCACACATCCAACTTTACCCGTTGAACGTGCGTAACCATCCGCCATATGCACCGCGGCTTGTTCGTGGCGAACTAAAATATGTTCAATACCACCCAGCGTATGAATTGCATCATAAATATCTAATACCGCGCCTCCGGGATAACCAAATACATACTCTACGCCTTCATCACGTAAAGATTGAACCACCATCTCTGCGCCAGATAACTTCTTCATTTTTCACTCCTTAAATTCACCGCACTTTTAAAAATACGAACAGATTATGTCAATATTCCACATCATACAAAGTAAAAAAAATTTGTCTAGCCACTAAAACAACAAAAAAATCAATTAAAAAAATATAAAAAACCAAAGATAAATGAAAATTTAGTTTTTTATAAATTTTTACATCAATAAAAATAAAAAAATGCGACAAAATGCCGCATTTTATAAAATAGTAAAAATATTATTTTTTATTCAAGTTTTTGAATGAGATCACACTTTTAGCGTTTTTTAACTGCAAATACAATGACAATCAATGAAACTGCCGTTGCTGCAAAACCAGCTAAACCTGAATAAGTAAACCCTACCACAATGTAACCAATAGAAGTCGCTGTTGCAACTGTGGCAGCATAAGGAAGCTGAGTAGTAACGTGATCAATATGATTACATTTCGCACCCGTTGAAGACAAAATTGTTGTATCCGATACTGGCGAGCAATGATCACCACATACTGCCCCTGCCATTACTGCAGATAAACAAGGAAGCAATAATTCTGGTGCGGCATTCGCTGCCATTGCTGCGGCAATTGGTAACATAATACCGAATGTTCCCCAGCTCGTACCTGTTGAAAATGCCATCGCTGCACCAAGAACAAAAAGTATAACAGGCAAAAATTGCATTGGAATATTACCAGACACAAGAGAAGATAGATATTTACCTGTTTGCATATCGCCTACTATTTTATTAATTGTCCAAGCAAAGAATAAAATTGCGATTGCACCTGACATTGATTTAATTCCCACAATCCAAGAACGTGCATATTCAGGAACACTCACTTGACGATCAAGAATAATTAATAAAGTAGAAATAATAATTGAACAGAATCCACCTACAACCAAAGATGTTCCTACTACGGTGTTTTCAAATGCACCTAAAACACTAAACACTTTGCCATCCGCAGCCAATGCCTCTGCGCCTGTGTAAATCATCATTGAAACTGTAGCGATAATTAAAACTAAAATAGGTAATATAAGATTACGCACCTGACCTTTTTTACCCGTTTCTTCTTCCAACTGATCTTCAGTATTTTCCAAAGCTAATTTTTCGTGACGCACCATTGAAGCAATATCAAAAGAAAAATATGCCACAAAAAACACCATAATAATGGAGAAAATTGCATAGAAGTTCATTGAACTCATTGCTACGAATGCACCAATTGGTGTGTACTCCGTGATCGAATAAGTCGCTAATAAACCACCTATTAAAGTAATAATGTATGCGCCCCAACTGGAAACTGGCATCATTACACACATCGGTGCTGCCGTTGAATCTAAAATATAAGCAAGTTTCGCACGAGAAACTTTAAAACGATCTGTCACAGGACGAGCAATTGCACCTACAGCGAGACTATGGAAATAATCGTCAATAAAAGTAACAAAAACCAATGATGCCGCTAATAATTTAGCACCACGACGACCTTTAATACGGCTTTGTGCCCATTCAGCAAAGGCACGATTACTACCTGATACGGTTAAAAGTGCGGTTAAAACACCAAGCAATAATAAGAACAAAACAATGTTCATATTTGAATTGATTTCACCATCGGCATAAACCAAAGAAACCACATTTTTTACCAAATAATTAAATGCGCTGCCGATTTGCCAATCGCTTAACATTAATGATCCAATAATAATCCCCGCACTAAGGGAAACCAAAACACGGCGAGTTGCTATCGCCAAAATTATCGCCAACAAAGCAGGGACGATTGACCAAACAGATGATGAAAAATCAATAAGTTCCATTAAATAATACCTATAATTAATGGAGAGAACGGAAAGCATAGGACAGAATAAGACCAGAACAACCGTAGCACTCCATAGTTAATCAGAAAAACTATGACAGTGTCGCCCCTTTCGAGCACGCCACCAACCAAACAAAACGACTTTTATTTGATTTCGGCAACTATTCCTTTCTTTTTTCTTCTTCGTTATCCACTCTGAAAAAATACTTATAATAATTGCGCCTCTACTTTTGTAGTGATTGGGGAGATTACCGTAAAACAAACAAAATGCCAACAGATTTTATAAACTTTAATAAAAATATAAAGAAAATAAACACAAAAAAATATATCTGTTTCGACCATTTATTTAATAATAGATATTTACAATAAATTTTATTTTCTCTATTATTAAATAAATTTTCCCACATTTAATGTTATTTATTGAGGTTTATTATGAACGAATTAGTAAGAGGTTTAACAAATCTTCGTAGTTTACGCGCAGCTGTACGTGAATTAACGTTAGAACAAGCAGAAAATGCCCTAGAAAAATTACAAACAGCTATCGAAGAAAAACGTGCTAATGAAGCAGAATTAATTAAAGCAGAGACAGAGCGAAAAGAGCGTTTAGCTAAATATAAAGAATTAATGGAAAAAGAAGGTATTACACCTGAAGAATTACACGAAATTTTTGGCACAAAAACTGTATCAATTCGAGCAAAACGTGCTCCACGCCCTGCAAAATATGCGTTTATTGATGAAAATGGCGAGCATAAAACTTGGACGGGTCAAGGTCGCACACCACGCCCAATTCAAAATGCGTTGAACAAAGGTAAATCATTATCTGATTTCGAAATTTAATTTTTCTATTTGAAACTAGAACCTATTTTATGGGTTCTATTTTTTTATCTAAACATAGCACACAACATTATGATCGAAAAAAAAATATTACTCACTGATTGCCCTGATGATAAAGGCTTAATCGCAAAAATAACTAATATTTGTTACAAACATCAACTAAATATTCTTCATAATAATGAATTTGTAGATTTTGAAACCAAACATTTCTTTATGCGCACAGAATTGGAAGGTATTTTTAACGAAGCTACTTTATTAGAAGATCTAAAATATAGCTTACCCGAAGAAACGAATTGTCGATTAATTGGCACCCAACGTAAGCGAATTGTAATTTTAGTTACCAAAGAAGCTCACTGCCTCGGCGATATTTTAATGAAAAATTATTATGGTGCGCTTGATGTAGAAATTGCAGCCGTAATCGGCAATCACGATAATTTACGTGAACTTGTTGAACGTTTTAATATTCCATTTCATTTAGTTAGCCACGAAAACTTAACCCGTGTAGAACACGACAAATTACTGGCAGAAAAAATTGATGAATATACGCCAGATTATATTGTTCTCGCTAAATATATGCGTGTGCTAAACCCTGAATTTGTCGCACGTTATCCAAATCGAGTGATTAATATCCATCATTCATTCTTGCCTGCTTTTATTGGTGCCAAGCCTTATCAACAAGCCTATGAACGCGGTGTAAAAATTATTGGCGCAACGGCACATTTTATTAATAACGAATTAGATCAAGGCCCAATCATTATGCAAAATGTGATTAATGTGGATCATACTTATAATGCAGAAGCGATGATGCGTGCTGGCCGTGATGTGGAAAAAACCGTGTTAAGTCGCGCCCTTGATCTCGCTTTACACGATAGAATTTTTGTTTATAAAAATAAAACGGTGGTGTTGTAATGGAAAAAATTACTCTTGCACCAATAAGTGCGGTTGAAGGAACAATTAATTTACCAGGTTCTAAAAGTTTATCGAATCGCGCATTACTTTTAGCCGCCTTAGCTAAAGGAACAACAAAAGTAACCAATTTATTAGATAGCGATGATATTCGACATATGCTTAACGCCCTCAAAACATTGGGCGTACGCTATCAACTGTCTGATGATAAAACTATTTGTGAAATAGAGGGATTAGGCGGAGCATTCAATATACAGAATAATCTTTCACTCTTTCTTGGCAATGCTGGGACTGCAATGCGTCCATTAACCGCAGCACTTTGCTTAAAAGGAAAAACCGAAAGCGAAATCATCTTAACGGGTGAACCTCGTATGAAAGAACGACCGATTCTTCATTTGGTCGATGCGCTACGCCAAGCGGGTGCAGATATTCGCTACTTAGAGAATGAGGGTTATCCTCCGCTCGCAATTCGCAACAAAGGGATAAAAGGTGGAAAAGTCAAAATTGATGGTTCAATTTCATCTCAATTTTTGACCGCACTTTTAATGTCTGCACCACTTGCAGAAAATGACACAGAAATAGAAATTATCGGTGAACTAGTCTCTAAACCCTATATTGACATTACCCTTGCAATGATGCGAGATTTTGGTGTTAAGATTGAAAATCATCACTACCAAAAATTCTACATTAAAGGCAATCAATCCTATATTTCGCCTAGTAAATACTTGGTAGAAGGCGATGCATCATCAGCCTCTTACTTTCTTGCAGCTGGCGCCATTAAAGGAAAAGTGAAAGTAACAGGCATTGGCAAAAATTCAATTCAAGGCGATCGTTTATTTGCTGATGTATTAGAAAAAATGGGGGCAAAAATCACTTGGGGAGAGGATTTTATCCAAGCCGAATACGCTGAATTAAATGGTATTGATATGGATATGAACCACATTCCAGATGCCGCAATGACGATTGCAACTACTGCTCTTTTTGCCAACGGCGAAACCGTCATTCGCAATATTTATAACTGGCGTGTGAAAGAAACAGATCGATTAACAGCAATGGCAACCGAACTACGTAAAATCGGTGCAGAAGTCGAAGAAGGTGAAGATTTTATTCGTATTCAACCGCTTCCACTCAATCAATTTAAACACGCCAATATTGAGACCTATAACGATCACCGTATAGCAATGTGTTTTTCTCTAATCGCACTATCAAACACACCAGTGACGATTTTAGATCCCAAATGTACTGCCAAAACCTTTCCTACATTCTTCAATGAATTTGAAAAGATTTGCTTAAAAAATTAAGTAAAAAAGTGCGGTCAATTTTAAAACAGTTTTCAAATTAACCGCACTTTCATTCCATTCTAAAAAAATCCTAAATAAAGATTATTTATACCGTTTTTTCACCGCACTTTTATCTTGCTCACGTAACCGTTCTAGTTTTTCCTTAATCTGAATTTCCATACCTCTATTTGTCGGAAAATAATATTGAGTGTCTTTTAATTCAGGTGGGAAATAATTTTCGCCTGCCGCATAAGCGTTAGGTTCATCGTGGGCATAACGATATTCAGCCCCATAGCCAAGCTCTTTCATTAAATTAGTCGGCGCATTGCGTAAATGTGGTGGAACATCGTAATCGGGTAAATCTTTCGCTTGCTGTTTCGCAGTGTTAAATGCGGTATAAACTGCATTACTTTTTGGCGCTACCGCAAGATAAATAATGGCTTGGGCGATGGCTCGCTCTCCTTCATAAGCCCCGACTCGAGTAAAGCAATCCCAAGCAGCCAATGCGACTTGCATAGCACGAGGATCTGCATTTCCCACATCTTCTGAAGCTATGGCAAGTAATCGGCGCACGACATATAAAGGGTCTCCACCCGCTGTCAAAATTCGTGCATACCAATACAGCGCAGCATCTGGAGCAGAACCGCGAACAGATTTATGTAGCGCAGAAATTAAATCATAGAAACGATCACCTTGTTTATCAAATCTCGCTTGACGTTCGCCTAAGACTTCTTTTAATAAAGTGCGGTCAATTTTCTTTCCATTTTCCGTTTCATCTGCCATATCCACCATTAATTCGAGGCAATTCAAGGCTAATCGTGCATCCCCATTAACATATTCGGCAAGCACTTGCAGTAAATTCTCTTCTAAAATTAACCGCTCTTTACCCAATCCACGTTCAGGATCTTCTACAGCTTGCTGCAAAACTTGTTCAATTTCAGCCGTTGTGAGTGATTTCAGCACATACACTCGGGCACGAGAAAGCAACGCATTATTTAGCTCAAAAGAGGGATTTTCTGTTGTCGCCCCAATAAAAATAACGGTTCCGTCTTCAATGTGCGGTAAAAATGCATCTTGCTGGCTTTTATTAAAACGATGGACTTCATCCACAAATAAGATAGTTTTACGATCTGCAAGACGATTTTGTTTTGCACGCTCAATCGCTTCACGAATTTCTTTGATACCACTCGTCACCGCAGAAATTCGCTCTACTTCCGCATTAATACGTTGTGCTATGATTTCTGCAAGGGTTGTTTTCCCCGTACCTGGTGGGCCCCACAAAATCATTGAATGAATATGACCAGCTTGGATAGCTTTTCGCAGTGGCTTGCCCTCGCCAATTAAATGGCTTTGCCCAAAATATTGTTCTAGACTCGTTGGACGCATCTTGGCCGCCAGTGGGCGAAAATCATTTTCGGCAAAATCAAAATTGAGGTTAGACATTTTTATTTCTCACAAAATTGAAGGGCGTATTTCTACGCCCTTATTTCAAATAATCATTCATTATTTTTTGCGTTGATCATCAACTTCAATGCCTTTTTCTGGCTTGAATTGGAACAAGCTATCAGACAAGGTTTGATTAGTAATATTACGTAAAACATAAAGATTGGTTTGCCCATCTTTCTCTGTCGTACTGAAATTTCGCAATATTCCATTAGCATCAACACGAATATCAAATTGCTTAATGTTGCTTGTGGATAAGGTTGGTTTTAACACAAAGGTATCCGATTGTTGTGTTACCGTATATTGATGCCAATGGCTCTTATCATTGCTGGTAAGCAAAACAAAAGGAGTATTATTTACCGCATCTTTTACCCATTGTGCGGTCACTTGTTGCACAAATGGATCGTAGAACCATAAGGTTTTACCATCAGAAATAATCTGGGTTTCTTGAGGGGTTTTAGTCTCCATACGGAATAAATTTGGGCGTTTAATTTGAAGTTTGCCACTTCCTTGTTGAACATTTTTTCCACTTCCAGAAGTCACTGTTTGCACAAATTCTGCACTTAATACATCGACTTTAGCTAAACGCATTTGTAATTCACTTGCCGCATCAGCCAATGCCAAATTACTCAAACCAAGTAAGGTAAGTGCGGCAAATTTTAAGGTTGTTTTTTTCATTTTACTTTCCTTTTAAATTAGTATTCTGGACGATGCGATAAAATTTCACGCTTACCATTTTGCATTGGGCTGACAATCCCTTGTTCTTCCATTTGATCCATAATACGCGCTGCTCGGTTAAAACCCACGCTGAATTTACGTTGAATAGAAGATACTGAAGTTGTACCAGTATTAATAACAAAGTCCATTACTTCATCAAAGAGTGGATCTAATTCTCCACCGCTTGATATCCCTTTTTCTGAACTTTCCTCATCGTCTGCGCTTTCTAAAATGCCATCGATATAATCAGGCTTACCGCGTGCTCGCCAATCATCGGCAATATTGATGACTTCATCATCACTCATATAGGCTCCATGTACGCGGATTAAATCAGATGAACCTTGTCCAGAATAAAGCATATCTCCACGACCTAAAAGCGCCTCTGCCCCGCCTTGATCAAGAATAGTTCGTGAGTCAATTTTACTTGCCACCGTAAAGGCAATGCGACTTGGAATATTTGCTTTAATTAAACCAGTAATCACATCCACAGAGGGGCGTTGTGTGGCTAAAATTAAATGGATACCAATAGCTCGCGCTTTTTGTGCCAACCGTGCAATCAGTTCTTCGATTTGCTTACCCGCTACCATCATTAAATCAGCAAACTCATCGACAATAACCACAATATAACTCAATTTTTTCAACGCTGGTGGCATTGCATCCATCGTATCGCTCGGTCGCCAAATTGGATTTGGCACAGGCATTCCCATTGCTTCGTATTCATCAATTTTTTCATTAAAGCCTTCGATGTTTCGTACGCGTAAAGCTGAAAGCAACTGATAACGACGTTCCATTTCATCTACGCACCAACGCAACGCATTAGCGGCTTTTTTCATATCCGTTACAACTGGTGTCAGTAAATGCGGAATATCATTATAAACAGAAAGTTCGACGACTTTAGGATCAATCATAATAAATTTCACATCTTCTGGTTGAACACGATAAAGTAAACTTAGAATCATCGTATTCACACCAACAGACTTACCTGATCCCGTAGAACCTGCTACCAATAAATGTGGCATTTTTGCTAAATCAACAATGACTGGTTTGCCACTAATATCTTTACCTAAAGCAATAGGTAAAGTTGCCTTGCTATCACGGAATTCATTGCTATCTAATACATCACGTAATGGCACCATTTGACGATGAAGATTTGGGGTTTCAATACCAATATAAGGTTTACCTGGAATAACCTCTGCCACACGAATAGAACGAAACATCAATGCTCTTGCTAAATCGGTATCGATGCCCGTGACTTTTGATGCTTTCACACCCGGCTGTAATTCTAATTCATAACGCGTAACAACAGGGCCAACAAGCACATCTTTTACGCTGGCTTTTACATTAAAATTGCGTAATTGTTGTTCAATACGCTGTGAGGTTTCCATTATTTCATCTGGTGTAATGCGTTGTTCATTTGGCGGATATTTTAAAAGCAAATCCAAACTAGGTAATGGTGTACTCGGTTTTTCACGTTTTGTTGTTTGCTGTTGAAATGCAGGATGAATCAAGCTACCGCTATAACCTTTATAATTAGGCTCTTGATTTTTGTCTAATTGAACGGCTTCCATATCATCCTGTAAGGATACGTTAAATTTCACTCCATCTTTTTCTAAATCTACCTTTTCATCAACTTGAGTAGTAAAATGATTATCTACCATTTCAGTATTCAAAGATTCATGACTGGGTCTTAATAAAACTGTTGGCATTTCATCTTTTGTTAGCAAAGAAACTTGAGTAAAATCATCCGCACTTTGATTAATTGCTAAATCTTCTTGAACAACTGTTTTTACAGGCTTATTCCAAACTGCGACAAAATCATTTTTGCTTACCCTTTGTTCATCTGAATCACTCGATAAATTCACACTAGGCAAGCTTTCAGAATCAAACCCAAAAGAAAATTGCGGTTTTTCATTCTCTTCGTTCGCGAGTTCATATTCTGATTTTATAGAAACCTCTGGATTTAACCCGCTAATACTAATTAAATGTGATGAAGATGCGTCAATTGAAATATTTTCTGCTTCTAATGATAGCTTTACTGTTTCTATTTCACTATTTTGTTCTACATTGAGATGATTTTGATCTAGATTTTCTGTTTCTGAACGATCTGATTTTACAATCACGATTTGCTCTAATTCTTCTGTTGATTTTTCTTGTTCAGCATTTTCTGATTGCTCATTCTTCATTGTTAGCCAATAATAAAATGCAACAATTAATCGAATTAATGATGCGCCAGAACAAAAAATAAAGCCAATTAAAGCAAACGCAAAACCAATTAAAATTGAACCGAATTTACCTAATACAGGATAAAACCAATTTACAACAAGCGATCCACCCAATACGCCGCCACTCAAATAAAAAGTATTACTTGATAAAAGCAACATACTCACTACACAAAGCCCAATAATTAGCATAATAAATCCGAAACTACGCAGAATAATTCGAGTACAGGAAAGATGTTTAACTGCTTTTGTTTTCAATAAATAAATAGGCACGAGAAAAGCGGTGAAAGGAATAATATGGGCGACATAGCCAAAAAAAACAAAAAAAAGATCGATTATCCACGCTCCAAATGTCCCCACTTTATTAATTGTGTTTCCATACGCGCTGGCTGTAGCCCAAGAATTATCAAGGGGCGTATAACTTGACCAAGCAACAATCAAATAAAGTCCAAAAAGTGCAGTCAATCCTAGCAAAAATTCAGCTAAATACTGTCTTGGCGTAAATCGTTCTGTAATTTGTTTAATCATATCATTTCAATACAAGGAAATTAGTTTGTTTTACTTCTTCCATCACAACATAAGTGCGAGTGTCATTTACACCTGGTAAACGCAATAATGTCGTGCCTAGCAATTTTCGGTATTCCGCCATATCTGCCACACGAGTTTTTAATAAATAATCAAAATCGCCCGATACCAAATGGCATTCTTGAATTTCATCTAACTCTTGAATCGCCGCATTAAATTCTTCAAACACATCGGGCTTACCCCGTACTAATGTAATTTCAACAATTACTAGCAATGGTGCATCCAATAATTCTGGATTTAACAGTGCGCGATACCCCATAATCACACCTTGTTTTTCCAAACGTTTAACGCGTTCTAAACAAGGCGTTGGCGAAAGCCCCACTTTTCTCGACAAATCGATATTGGAAATTTTACCGTTGCGTTGTAATTCATTCAGAATTTTTATATCTATCGCATCCAATGCTTTATTTCGTTTTTTTTCCATTTTCTTTATTTCTTTACACATAAAAAGGAACAACTATTCTACAGAATTTCACTTTCATTTTCAGTAGGCAATGATTTTTTTATAAATTATCTAACACAGCGAGCGCATCCGTGAGTTTTTTCACAGTAAAAACCTGCATATTTTCGACCGCACTTTTCGGCTTATTACCAAAAGGAACAATAGCACGTTTAAAACCGTGTTTTGCAGCCTCGCTAATACGTTCCTGTCCACTTGGTACTGGACGAATTTCTCCCGCTAATCCAACCTCACCAAAGATCACTAAATCTTGTGGCAAAGGGCGATTACGGAAACTAGAAATTAACGCAAGCAATAAGGCTAAATCCGCACTTGTTTCACTAACTTTTACACCACCAACGACATTTACAAAGACATCTTGATCCGCCATTTGCAAACCTCCGTGTCTATGTAAAACCGCCAATAACAACGACAAACGATTTTGCTCTAACCCCACCGCAACACGGCGAGGATTCGCCAACATTGAATGATCTACTAAAGCTTGAATTTCAACTAAAAGAGGGCGGGTGCCTTCCCAAAGCACCATCACGGAACTGCCCGATGTAATCTCATCCCCACGACTTAAAAAGATCGCCGATGGATTTTTCACTTCTCGCAAACCTTGTTCAGTCATACCAAATACACCTAATTCATTCACCGCACCAAAACGGTTTTTATGGCTACGCAAAGTACGATAGCGAGAATCAGCCTCGCCTTCTAATAGTAATGAACAATCAATAGCATGCTCTAACACTTTCGGCCCAGCAAGGGTACCGTCTTTCGTTACATGCCCCACCATAATAATGGCAACTTGGTGGGTTTTCGCATAACGAGTGAGGAAAGAAGCACATTCACGCACTTGTGCCACACTGCCTGGCGATGATTGAATATCCGCCAGATGCATTACTTGGATAGAGTCTACCACTATAATTTGCGGTTTTAACTGATCCGCCAAATTACAAACCTGTTCCACAGAGGTTTCTGACAACATTTTTAATTGATCGTTTGACAATCCCAATCGACTTGCACGCATCGCAACCTGTTGTAACGATTCCTCTCCCGTCACATAAAGTGCGGTCATATTTTTCGCTAAACCACACATGACCTGTAATAACAAGGTACTTTTCCCTGCACCAGGATGCCCACCAATTAAAATCGCACTGCCCGGTACGATCCCACCGCCCAATACCCGATCTAATTCATTAAAGCCACTGGAAAAACGTGGTGTTTCTTGCAAACTAATTTCAGAAAGGGTTTGAATTTTTGCCTGAGTTTCCCCCGCATAGCCACTAAAACGATCATTTTTTGATTTTGCCGTGGAAATTAACCGCACTTCCGTAATGGTATTCCACGCTTTACAAGCCGAACATTGCCCTTGCCAACGAGAAAACTCTGCACCACAATCGTTACATACATAAGCTGTTTTCGGGGCTTTAGCCATTTCATTCTCCGTATTTGCCGTGGGTAAGTATACCCACAGTTAATTTATGTTTATAGTGGTTCCCCTTTGGGAAACATCAAACTACCCCAACGGGGTAGCACTGAGACTAGCCTAGGGTATACCTACCCTAGGTTACATTAAATCCCCTCAGTTAATTATGGTTATAATGCTTCCCCTTTGGGGAACATCAAACTACCCCAACGGAGTAACACTGAGATTAGCCTAGGGTATACCTACCCTAGGTCATAAGATAATTCCATTAATTTGATCATTCGCTCAAAATAAACTCTACTTTTCAAAAGTGCGGTCAATTTTTCAATAGTTTTTTCATTGTCTTTCGTTTCACTGTGAAAACGAATCAAATCACGGATTTCAGCAAAGATTTTCTGATTGCTTTCTAACAAAGCTGGTAAGTGCGTTTCTTTTTGTTTTTCTGTTGCCACCGCTTCTAAGATTTTCCCATTTTCATCATAATAATGATAAAGATTAAAAAATGCCCCTACTCGCTCCACTGTTTTCATAAAATCTTGGCTAAAAAGTGCGGGAGAAAATGATAAGGTTTCTTCCAAAAGTTTCTGTTCCATTTTCAATACGGAATTAAATTTTGCACAAAAATCTACCGCACTTTCTTCTCGTTCTTCTTTTAAGAAATCACGCCATTTATTTAACCAATCTGTTAAAAATTGTTTTGAACCCAGTAAATAACCACGCTTCGCTTTACTTGCGCTACTAAAATAAATATCCCTTTCAAAAGGCAAAGTTTCCACAAAATCAAAAAGATCCTGCACATTGCCAGATTTTAATTCAAATTCAATTTCACAAATAGGCTGTTCATATTCGCCTGCAATAATTTTGCCTTGATCGAATGCCACTTCAATTTTGGATTGTTGAAATTCAACTAACCAAAAAGTGCGGTTAAAATCTGTGGAGAAAATAGGTTGTAATGTAGAGCTAGGTAATTGTTCAAAAGAATAAAGTTCTCTTAATTGCGCATTGGTTGGCGTTTCTTTTTCGGTTAAGGGTAAATTATATTCTGGACGACTATGCAATCCACCAACAACTTCGCCGTTAGTTTTAAGCGTTAATGTAAGTTCTTGATCTTCTTGACGAATACGCAACCCCATTTTTTGTTTAGCAAGAAAATGATCGGGATAATCATAATAGGTGTTACCCAAAAATAAATTTTGATGTTCTAAAATCGTAAATTTTGCAAGATATTGTGGCAATTCAATACCTATTTGTGGCGAAATCGCCAATTTTAATTCAATTTCTTGTAGCATAATATCCCTTACTCAAATTAACTGTTTGAATATACAATACAATAGAAATAAATCAAGATTTTTATGATAACAAACAACAATTACAACACCTTTTTTGCAGT
>NZ_KV833436.1:0-4124 GCF_001837655.1 Haemophilus sp. HMSC071C11
GCTGTTTTTAGGTTTGTTAAAGTTTGCGTACCTTGATATTTAGATAGAGATTTTGCTACAGATAATTGGGCATTTTCACTTAAAGTTTCAAGTGCGCCAGATAGCTGAAAACCTTTTACTAAAAACGCTTCTTCCGTATGCGCTGATAAAGACGCTAAACCAAGCAATGCCGAGATTGCACTGAGCTTTAATTTGCTTTTTATGTTTTTCATAATAATAACCTGTTAAAAATATTTTATTGCATTTTCCGTAATTTTTTACAAGGTGGGTAAAAGCCCGTGCTGAACTTTAACCCACACGGCAAATAATACGAAAATAAAATGGATTTATCGCGAGATGAAATTCATCTCGCTAATTACTGACCGCTACCGCCCGTTATCAGCGATATTAACGCACACCGTCGCGCCATCACTGTTTGAGAAACACGCCCTGCCTTCAGAAATCACTATTCGACTTAATGGTCTGGTTGCAAATTCATTTTGTGTATCGACTGTAATTGTATTATTTGGCTCAATAAAACGTACAGCGCTCACACCAAGCTTAGCTAATGCTTCTCTTTCTTCATCAGATAAATCTTTCACTTTCTCAAGAGCGCGTTTTGCTTCAATTACTTCATATACGCTCGCTATGCCCGGTTGAATGTATTTCACATCAATTTCAACACCTTTTAACAGCACGGTGTTTTTACCGTTTTTTGAAATGATATTTAATCCATTTATTGTGATTAAATCCCCAGTGATGTTCACTCTGCTTGAGGTTGTCGCGATTACGCTGCCGGAGCCATTTGCGTTAGTTACATTTACTTCTGTACGGTCACCTAATGCCGCGCCGTCCAACTGAGCATCTTTTGCATTAATAACCAGGGTGCCACTGGCTGCCTCGATTTTTGAACCTGCCACAGTAGTTAAAGTGCCTGTGGTATTTAATGTCACATTGGCGGCATTGATGCTTCCTGCGATACTGCTATCCTTGGCCGTGAGAGTTGTCTGACCATTGCTTGAGGTAATATCAGAACTTGTTTCGGTGGTTAAAGTACCTCCTGTTGCGGTTAAAGTCACAGCTCCGCCCGTTGCTTTAATTCTTGCGCCATCTTTAATAGTTAAATTATCAGTATTTGCTGTAACATTTACTGTATTGCCAGAGATTGTACCGCCAATTGTACCTGTTGCGCTTGTTACATTAGCCTCACCTGTTTTTGCTTCAATTTTTGAGCCTGCTTGAGTGGTCAAGCTACCGGTCGCACTAACGCTTACCGTATTACCAGAAATTGTGCCACTAATATCACCTGATTGGCTTGAGGTGGTTACACTCTTAGTTCCGTTAATCTTAGAGCTTGTTTGTGTGGTTAATTTACCTTTATCCGCAGTAATGGTAACAGTGTCACCTGAAATATTACCTACAGCAAGAGTTTGTCCAGTTGCAATAAGCGTCACAGAACCAGAACTGGATTCAACTTTACCATTAATATTACCTGTTTGGGTTGTAATATTTGCATCACCTGTTGTCGCGTTAATAGTTGAGCCTTCTGTGGTTGTTATGGCACCTGAGTTTGCTGTTACTGTTACATTTTGACCAGTGATGTTACTTACATTAAGTGTATTGCCGCTCGCTGTAATATTTACATTACCGGAAGCTGATTTAACTTCGCCATTAATTTCACCTGTTTTGGTTGTAATATTTGCATTACCAGTTGTTGCATTAATAGTTGATCCTTTTGTGGTTGTTACGGCACCTGAGGCTGCTGCCACTGTCACATTTTGACCTGTGATGTTACTTACATTAAGCGTGTCGCCGCTCGCTGTAATATTTACATTACCGGAATTGGATTCAATTCCACCTTTAATATCACCTGTTTTGGCTGTTACTTCTACGCTACCTATGGTTGCATTAATGGTTGTGCCCGCTTTGGTGGTAACATTTTCTGACGCAGTGATATTTACTGTTTTGTGAGAAGTAATATTGTTGTTTACTGTTACATTTTTTGCATTAATAGTTAAGCTGGTGCTATCGCCATTATTGCTTTCAGCGTCATTATTGCCATTAGAGGTTTCTACTTTACTGTTTAGTGTTACATTGTGACTGCCAGCAGAGATTTTCGAATCTTTAACCTGGTTAAAGGTTACTTTTTTAGCATTAGCATTGTTGTTATTATCACTATTACCGATGATTAAATCGGCACCCTCTTTGGCTGTGATTTCTGCTTTATCGAAGCCTGAAATATTTAGGTCTCCCGTTAATTGCAATTCTTTGGTTTTAATGGTTAGATTAGCATTGTTTGCCGTGCTTGAATCAGAATCCTCTTTATTAACACCCTTCTTGATTGTTATCTGGTTAGTGATATTAATTTTATCGGAAGAAATCGTGAGATTACCTTCTTTTTGCGAGATATTGCCGCCAATTTGGATTTCAGCGTTACCTTTATTATCAATGATATTCAAATCACCTGCTTTGTTGGTTATATTACCTTCTATAATGGTACGGTAAGTGGTGTCGGAGTTGGTGGTAATATTTAAGCTACTGGTGTTATTGATATCTTTAAATTTAGCCCCTCCTCTAGCAATGGAGATATTTGAATTGCCTTTGTTGTCAAACAAGCCGCCTACATTAAAAGTGAAATTTGTGATAGCTTTAAGATTGGCGCCATTGTTAACGGTAAGATTTCCGTTTATATTGATAACATTGCCGCCAGCGGTAAGGTTGCCGCTATTAATGATGACATCTTTTTTAATAGTTAAAGGTTTTTGATGGTTGTCAAAATCCGAACCGATAAGAGTGACGTTAGCGTTGTTATTGATAGTAGCATTGCCTTCGATTTCTGTTATGGCTTTCTTGGAGCCAAAGGTGATATTGCCTCCAGCAAAGGTTATGTTTTTTTTAGCTACAACGCCTTTACCAATCATCCCGTCAATGCCTTCAACTTGCAAGAGCGATATGTTACCTCCGGTGGCATTTAGGGTTAAATCATTATTTATCAAGAAGCCGACTTTTGTTGAGCCTTCAGTTCTAAATTCTAAACTCGACCCTCCTGAAGCATTAAAGTGTTTAGAATTTATAAATACACCGGGAGTTTGAGCGGTAGAGGATGAGGCGAGAAGTTTGAAAGTGACATTCCCTCCTCCTGAAACTGAAATATTTCCATTGAATGATGCGTAATTCAAATTACGATTATTATTTACCCCTATTGGCGCCTTGATGTCAAAGGTGACTGCCCCGTTTTGTTTAACATCAAAGATAGTGTCTTTGTTGAATGATATACCGTTTAAATTATAAGGGGTGTTAAGGGTGCCTGCAGTGTCATCTCCTCTGGAGTCGATAGTGAGGTTAAACTTACTGCCTTCGGAAACATTTAAATGGGTTACGTTCCAATAGGTTCGCCCCCTGAATTTACTATAATCCCATTTTTTAGGTATGACCATTGAGATGTTTACTTTCCCTGAAATATTTAAAGTTCCGTTAAAAAAGTTTATGATTTGGAAATTATTTCCTAAATCCCTTTTGATGTTAAAAAGTAACCCTGTTCCAATACCGTTTAGGGAGGCGTTTTCAAACCTAAAACCTTTACCATTGCCTGCGGTAATAGTCCCTTGACCTGTAATGGTTGGGTTATTCCCTTTTTCGAAGGCGATATCTCCTTGTTTAGTTGTAATGTTTAAGAGCCCTGAATTAAGCGTAATGTTTTTATGAATATCAATCCAGCCGCTGGAGTAAATAGTTAAGCTTCCGCCAGTAGTAGAAGTGATATTGCCTTTAATATCAACGCCGCTGCTGTTATCATTTTCGCTCCAGAGTATTAGATGGGAGCTGTCTTTGATGTTGATATCACTATTAACTGTGATTCTTTTTCTGGCAGTGATATTAACAAAGGTGTTGCCACTTAATATACGCTCAAGAGTTGTGTTTATTAATGTCGGTTTGTTGTGAGCGTTTTTTTTGGGGTTATCCTTTCCTCCTGCTCCGGTAGGGAAATCTTCTGTTGGTGAAGCGTCGTTACGTTCTGATGTGCCTGCGTTAATGGATACATTGTCCGGGTCTAACAACCATTCTTTAGCGCCAACAGTCGTGCCGTCATTAATGAATAAATCATGCCCCGACGTCTCCACAAAACCACCAGTTTTAGCGATATC
>NZ_KV833437.1:0-794 GCF_001837655.1 Haemophilus sp. HMSC071C11
CCCTTTCATCATTGCCATCAAGCTATCGCGCGCCTTATCAGCCTTCGCTTTATCGTAAAAACTTGGCTTTTCAGGAATCATTTTCGGAATATCCTCAAAAGGAAAATTCGACCGCACTTTTTCTGCCGCTTTTGTGAGTAATTTCGGAATAGCTTTCAACGTGTCCTCTTCCGATTTTTTCTTGCACTTTTCGTACAGATTTTTAAGCAACCAAAATTCCACTTTTGAACGATATTGAAATTCATCCCGATTGAATCGGGCATAGCCTAAGAAAGTGTTATAACGTTGGTATAATTCCGCTTCGTTCGGTAAACCTAGTGCGTGATAGTCGTAGGCTTTGCACCAATAAACAAACAACCCTACGCTAGGTAAAAATTTATCAAGCGATTTTTCCGCTTCACAAATCCCATTCTCCAACTGAGGTCTCGTAATTTTTTCTCGTACCAACACACGCAACCAAGTTTTTTTAGCAGAGAGATAATCCGCTTCGGTTTCAAAGGCTGCACGCCAACCAGGAAAAATCGATTTAAGCTCTTGAAAGAGCCAGTTAATCGTCTCTTCCGCACGCTGTGTGCGTTCTGGTGGGAGCGTGTTAATTTGGTTTTGTGTTATGGAATTTGCCATTGTGTACCGTCCACTATGAAATTCATTCCTGCAGACCAGCCTGTCTGCGTATCGTCAAATTTGGGTTTGTTGCGGTGTGATTGCCCTAAGTGCGGTGAATTTGGTCGCAGTTTTTCATCACGCCAATCCCACGATGCGTTAAATCCCTGCCAGTTGCGTTCGATGCAAAT
>NZ_KV833438.1:0-351 GCF_001837655.1 Haemophilus sp. HMSC071C11
AGAGGTTTTGTTTTTAGGGTTTAGTTCGTAATGTACACGGGTAACCTTAAGCGGGTTTTCTTTTGCCATATTAAATTCACGCAAATCGAACCACTGACGACCATCTTCATACACTTTTCCTTGTTTCAAAGATGGCAGGCTGCGAGCGATATTTTCTTCACTATAACCCTTGCTCGCCTTATAAAAAACTTGGCTTTCTGCGACTGATTTCGAGACCAGTTCAAATATAATATTGCCATCCGTAATGGTTTGTTGTGGTAATACCACATCAAATTTATTTGGCTCAATCTTATCTAGCACGGCTTGTAATTCAAGCTGTGCTGTTTTTAGGTTTGTTAAAGTTTGTGTACC
>NZ_KV833439.1:0-389 GCF_001837655.1 Haemophilus sp. HMSC071C11
TTAAATCCCTGCCAGTTGCGTTCGATGCAAATCTCCACCACTTCACAAATCGAAATTCCTGCTTTGTCCGCTTGTTTTTGCAAACGGCTAAGTTGCGTTTCGCTAATTGCCCCTCGCTTAGTTTTACGATGCGCAATAAAATCTTTAGCAAGCTGTCCTGTTATGCCAAACCGCTCAAGCAAAATTTCGGATTCGCTTTTTTGCGTAGTTTTTTTAGGTTCATTGACTGGTTCTAAAGAGTGACTGGTTATGGGTGAAATATTTTCACTACCCCCTAGTGCAAAATTTTCACTACCTAGTGAAATATTTTCACCCCCTAGTGCAGATTTTTCACTACCCTGCTCAAGGTGTAAAAGATATAAATTTGAGATGGAACCATCTTTATTTTT